>JAEWMO010000055.1 GCA_023457135.1 Methanobacteriota archaeon
CCGGCGACTCGGCGTAGGTATAGGCCGGTTTCGGGATGAAGTCGCACGGGATGCTGTAGTCCCGGACAAATGATGCGATCTGCCCGATCGCCGCCTGGTTCGCGTCGGCGTACTGCTGCGCGAGCCCTGCCCCGAACTGGTCGATGAGGTTTGCGTAGATCAGCCGGTGGAGCGAGGTGACCTTTGCCGTCGTGTGGCCGGTCACGCCCTGCGAGAGCCTGCCCGCCTCGATCAGGGTGACCGCGTGGCCCGCCTGTTTGAGCAGGACGGCGGTGGTGATCCCGGCGATGCCCCCGCCCACGACCACCACGTCGGTCTCAAGGCTCCCCGATAGCGGGGGATGCATCGTCCCCGCGGCTGTCTTCATCCAGAACGACTCGTGCCTGCCCGGCAGGCTGTATCCTTCACCCGGCCCGTACACCATAGGTTACGCCTCCTCCTGCCCGCCTGTCCTCAATCCCGGCGGATGCCGGGGAATGGGCTGCGCGGGCGGTCACCATTATGCCGGGAGCATATATAGGTGTGCCACGCCTGCCGCCCCGGTCTTACCTCCGCACGATCTCTTTCACCTTGAGGTCCCTCGCCGTCGGGCTCTCGATCACCCTCCCTTCGGCATCGTAGCGCGAGCCGTGGCAGGGGCAGTCCCAGGTCTCCTCGGCGTTGTTCCAGGCGACGGTGCAGGCCATGTGCATGCAGGTCGGGTCCAGCGTGGTGACCCGCCCCTCCCCGTCGCGGTAGACCCCGACCTTCTGCCCGTCAAACTCGACGACCCGCCCCTCCCGGGCCGGTATCGCCGCGACCTCCCGGTCGAACCTGCCGGCATCGACCTCGATCGCTCCCCCGGCCGACTCCAGCTTCTTCTGCACCCATCCGGGGTGGTCAGGCTGCTCCCGGAACCGTGCAGGGTCGAAAACCTCCGCCCAGGGGTTCGTGCGCCCCCGGATCAGGTCGGCGAGGATCATCCCCGCCGCGGTGCCGGCGGCCATCCCCCATTTCCCGAATCCCGTCGCGATATAGACCCGGTCGTGCCCCTCCGCAAGCGGGCCGATATAGGGGACGCGGTCGGCCGTGATGTAGTCCTGCGCCGACCAGCGGTAGTCGACCGACCGGACCGGGTAGACCGACCGGGCATACTGCACGAGAGCGCGGTAGTGCGCCCGGGTGTCGGTCACCGTCCCGGTGTCGTGCGCCTCGCCGGTGACGATGACGAGTTCGCCCTCCCGGGCGGGCTGCGACCGCCAGGAGTGGACGGGGCTCTCGGCGTTGATGAAGATCCCGTCCGGGAAGGGCTCGTCAAGCCGGATGCCGAGCGCGTAAGAGCGCGACGGCCGCATCCGGGCAAAGTATGCGCCGGGGCGGTCATAGATGGGGTAATGGGTGGCGAGGACCGCGTAGTCCGAGGTGAGCGAACCCCGGTCGGTCCTCACCGTGACGCCGTCCTTCTGCTCCTCGATGCCTGTAGCCCGGGTCGTCTCGAATACGTAACTCCCCTCGCCGGGGAGGTGCCCCGCAAGCAGCAGGAGGTAGTTCCGCGGGTGGAACTGCGCCTGGTTCTCGAGGACCACCGCACCATAGGTTCTGCCCGGCAGCGGGACCTCCTCCGTGAACGTTGCCGGGAGACCGAGGCTCCGTGCCGCGTCCGCCTCTGCCGCGACGGCATCGTGGGACTCCTCCGACTCCGCGTAGGTGTATGCCGGTTTGCGCGTGAAACTGCACGGTATGTTGTATTCACGGACGAGGGACGCCACCTTCTCAAGCCCCGCCTGGTTTGCCTCCGCATACTGCCGGGCCTTTCTGCTCCCGAGCCGGTCGATGAGGTCGGCGAAGATCAGCCGGTGAAGCGACGTGATCTTTGCCGTCGTATGGCCGGTGGCGCCTGTCACGATCCGGCGGGACTCGATGAGGGCGACCGTCAGCCCTGCCTGCTTCAGCAGAAATGTCGTGGTGATCCCGGCGATGCCGCCCCCGATCACCGTAACGTCCACCCGCCCGTCCCCGTCGAGGGGAGGGAACGCCGTCTCCGGCGAGGTGGCCATCCAGTATGACTCCGCTCTTCCCGGCAGACCCCCGGTCTGCTCCGGTGCCGTTCCCATCTCTTTTCGCTCCGCCGGAGAGTGTCCCCGGCACCCATATAACGGTTATGCCGGGGGCCGCTGCCGCTATGCATAAGCATGATCGCGAGCATGCAGGAGTCGATCGAGATGGGTGCGATTCATGCGATCGGGGATTACGAACGGTACGTCGGAAAGGAGGCCATACGCCGCATCGAGGCGAAGGCCCGGCCGCTTGGCGACCTTCACGTCATGCACATGAACTCCACCTACTACGGCGGCGGGGTCTCGCAGATCCTTGCCTCCCTGACGCTCCTGATGAACAGTCTCGGCATCCAGACCGGGTGGCGCGTCGTGCACGGGCCGCCGGACTTCTTCAGCGTGACCAAGAAGTTCCACAACGCCCTCCAGGGAGCGGAGATCAATCTCTCCGACCGGAAGAAAGAGATCTACGAGCACGTCATCCACGAGAACGCCATACGCAACCATCTCGACCACGATCTGGTCTTCGTCCACGACCCGCAGCCGCTTCCCCTGATCACCCATTACCGGAAGAAGAGCCCCTGGGTCTGGCGCTGCCATGTCGACCTCACCGTGCCGAACCGGGAGGTCTGGAACTATCTGATCCCGTTCATCGAGAAGTACGATGCCGTCGTCCTCTCGAGCAGGGACTACCGGCAGAACCTCCGGACACCGCAGGTCTTCTTCACGCCCGGGATCGACCCCTTCTCCATCGTGAACCAGGAACTCTCCGAATCTGCCATCGATGAGCGCCTCGCGCACTACGGCATCCCGACCGACCTCCCCCTGGTCGTCCAGATCTCGCGGTTCGATCACTGGAAGGACCCCGAAGGGGTCATCCGGGCATTCCAGATCGCAAGAAAGCAGGAGGAGTGCACGCTCGTCCTCGTCGGGAACGTGGCGACCGACGACCCGGAGGGCACGGAGGTCTACCGGTCGCTCCTGGCCCACCGGAACGAGCGGATCATCGTGCTGAGCGTCCAGGACGGGGCGCTCGTGAACGCGCTCCAGCGGCGGGCGGCGGTCGTCCTGCAGAAGTCCATCCGCGAAGGGTTCGGGCTGACGGTATCGGAGGCGATGTGGAAGGGCGCAGCGGTGATCGGCGGGAACGTCGGCGGTATCCGCTGCCAGATCGAGGACGGGGTGAACGGGTACCTGGTCTCCTCCGTCGACGAGGCGGCGGAGCGGATCGTCCGGCTGCTCCGCGACCCCGATCTCGCGGAACGGATGGGCCGTGCGGCGCAGGAGAAGGTGCGGGAGTGTTTCCTCTTCACCCGCACCGTCGAGCAGTACCTCGATCTCATCGGCGCGTTCGAACCGGAGTTCCGGCTGACGCGGGATGTGGAGTCGTCCTGCCGGTGCTCCCGGGAATAGGCGGGGCCCGGATGGCGGCCGGCCACACACCGCAGGTCCGGCCGGGCCCATAATCGCCGGAACCCGGCGGTATCCGGCTGCCGGAAATCCGAGCCTTTTTCTGCGATCGGAGACGACCACTGATCCGTGAGTTCCATGGATATCCAGGTAATCGGGATCAGGGGTCTCCCCCTGATACATCAGGGCGACGACCTGCCCGCCCTGATCTGCGACCGGGTCACGCTCGAAGACGGGGACATCCTCGTCGTCGCTTCATCGGTCTACTCGAAGGCACAGGGTTTCACCCGCGATCTCGCCGCCATCAAGCCCGGCGCGGACGCCGAGCGGATTGCGGCAAAGACAAAGGAAGACCCCCGCTTCGTCCAGGCGGTGCTGGACTCCTCCACCGACATCCTGCTTGAGTACCCGTTCATCCTCTCGGAACTGCCCTCCGGCCACATCGGCGTCCGGGCGGGCGTCGACCACAGCAACGTCGAAGACGGCCGGATCATCATCCTCCCCCCCGACCCCATGGAGGCCGCCGCGGAGGTCCGGGACGCGGTCAACCGCATCACCGGCAGGGATGTCCGGGTGATCATCACCGATACCTGCGGCCGATCGTTCCGGCGCGGCCAGACCGGCATCGCCATCGGCTGGGCGGGGATGACGGCGATCGACGATTACCGGGGCGATACCGACCTCTTCGGCCACGTCCTTGAGATCACTGAAGAAGCGGTGGTCGATGAGATCGCGGCGTTCGCGAACTTTGTCATGGGCGAGAGCCACCAGGGTGTCCCCGCAGTGGTCTTCCGCAACTGCAGGGCCTGGAAGGGCCACGACCAGGTCTACTTCACGCCGGAGCAGGACGTCATCAGGGCCGCCCTGAAGAACCGTAAAAAGGATTAGAAGAGAGCGTTGAGGACAAATACTGCCACGCCGATCACAATGGTCGCGACGATCACGGTCATCGGGCTGATATGGATGGCCCGGTGATCCTCGCTGTCATAATAGTTGACCAGGCCGGCAGAGGATACCAGTCTTCCGCCAGATTTTTTCGCCATACAGAAATATTCTCCCTTGCGATATATAAAACAAAGGTCTTTTGAATGCAGGATGGATCATACGTCGTCACCGGCCGGGCGCTCCTCGGTGAAGACCTCAGGGAAGAAGACGTGAGCATCACGGTCTCCGCGGGCATTATCACCGCGATAGAGCCCTGCTCAGGGAGACCGGACCGGTGGATCGTGCCGGCGTTCTTCAACGCCCATACCCACCTCGGCGACACCGTCGCGATGGACCTCCCTGTCCGTGGCAGCCTCGCGGACCTGGTGAAACCCCCGAACGGGCTGAAGCACAGGATCCTTGCGGCAACCCCCCGCGACGAGCTGGTCAGGGGCATGCGCGCAAGCATCGCCGTGATGCTCAGGACCGGGACCGCGGGGTTTGCCGACTTCAGGGAAGGCGGTCCCGACGGCGTGGCGGCGCTCCGCGAGGCGGCCGCCGGGCTTGACTGCCGCCCCGTCATCCTCGGGCGAGGGGGCGGGGAGGCAGTGAGCGACGGGGCCGGCATCAGCAGCGTCCACGACGTGGCGGACGCCGAGGAGACCGTCAGGCAGGCACGGGCCGCGGGGAGACTCGTTGCCTTCCATGCCGGGGAGAAGAACCCGGACGATATCGACGAAGCGCTCGCGTTCGAGCCTGATCTGCTCGTGCACTGCACCCATGCAACGGACGCGCAGCTCCGCCGGATCGTCGATATGGGTATTCCCGTTGCGGTCTGTCCGCGGTCGAACTGGCTCCTCGGCGTTGCCGCGTCCCCTGTCCACCCCCCGATAAACCGCATCCTCGAACTCGGCGGCAGGTTCCTGCTCGGGACGGACAATGTGATGTTTGTACAGCCGGATCTCCTGCGGGAGATGGCGTTTGCCGCAACCGTTTACCGCGCGCCCCCCATCGAGATTCTGCGTGCCGCGATCGCCGGGGCAACGCTGGCTAAAAGGAGCGGGTATCTGGAGATCGGGCAGAATGCTCGCGTTATTATCATACACCCGGGAAAATCCAATATCTCATTCAGCAGGGATATCCCCTCGACCATCGTGAGACGGGTGGATTCTTCGGACGTTTGCCAAAATGTTTTAACTCTCCAGTAGAAACCAGATAAGAAATATCTGTTCTGTGGTGTGCATGTTCCGTAAGATTCTTGTTGGTTTAGATGGTTCCGAACCCGCAAACCGGGCTCTGGAGGCGGCCATCAGTGAGGCAGGCGTCTGGAACGCCGAGGTTCACGTTGTCTACGTAGTTGAATCCGGGCTCTTTTCGTCTCTCCCGATGGATAACACACTCGAAATCATCTACAGCGTTCTGCAAAAGGAAGGCGAGGAGATCCTTCTTGCCGCTCGCAAGAAGGCAGAGGCGGCAGGTGTCCCGCTTACCACGCATCTCCGGCAGGGGCACGCGGGATCCGAGATCATCGCCCTTGCCGGAGAGCTGGGCGTCGATCTCATACTGCTCGGCTCCTACGGGAAGAGCGGCGTCGACCGCCTCCTGCTCGGCAGCGTGACCGATTACGTCGTGCAGAACAGCCCCGTCACAACCACGGTGGTGAGATCATAGCCTCTTCCCGCCAGATGCTCGTCCGGGACTTCATGATCACCGACGTCGTCTGCGTCGAGATCCCGGGGAACCGGGACGACGTCCTGCGCATCTTAAAACGCACGGGCATCAGCGGCGTCCCGGTCTTGAAGGACGGCGAGCTCGTCGGCATCATCACCCGCAAGGATCTCCTCAGGAAAGCGGAGGAGACTCAGCTCGGGCTTCTGATGACCCCCGACCCGGTCGTCATCAGGCCCGACGCCCCGATCCAGGAGGCCGCCCAGTTGATGGTGCGGCACAACATCAGAAGGCTCCCGGTCGTGGAGAACGGGGCTATGGTCGGGCTCATCAGCGTGGCCGACCTCATCGGCGCCATCGCCCAGATACGCCCCAGCCTGCCTATCAAGGACTACATCAGCAAGACCTATGCTCTCTGGGAAGACACGCCCCTCTCGCTCGTCGGGAGGATCCTTGAGATCTCCGGCTACGATGCCATTCCCATCCTGATGGAAGACGGCACGCTCACCGGCATCATATCGGAGCGGGACCTCATCAGGAACACCCGCATCGAGGACGGTGTCGAGGTCAGCGACTTCTCGAACGGAACAGACGACGACGAGTGGACCTGGGAGAGCATCCGTGACATGCACACCATCAGTTACGGCATCTCCAGGATCCAGCTCCTCCCGATCCCCGTGAAGAACGCGATGGTCAAGAACGTCCTCGCCGTTCCCCTGAACGCAGAGGTCGGCGAGTGCGCCCTCAAGATGCGGCGGGCCCGGGTCGACCAGATCCCGGTAGTCAACGGGAACAAGCGGCTCATCGCCATGCTCTTTGACCGGGAACTGATCAGAGTCCTGCTGCCCGACCAGCAGCAGGGCCTGCGAAAGAGTTAAGGGGCAACATTCATATAACATACAGGTGCTTATCGTGTCGTGCCCGAAGTCGGTACGACGATAAATTTATGTTTTATGGTATCGCTATACGCTTAACCGCTTTTACGCGAGGTAAAGCGTTTTAATGGTTTTAGGGGTGCTTCAATGGATATTTCCCAACAGGTTATGAAAGGTACAACCACGGTAGGGCTGATCTTTAACGGCGGAGTTGTCCTTGCCACGGAGATGCGAGCGACGATGGGGAACATGATCGCAAGCAAGCGTGCCAAGAAGATCTACCAGATTACACCGAGGATCGGTCTCACCACCGCCGGCGGCGTCGGAGACGCGCAGCAGCTGGTCCGGATCCTGCAGGTCGAGTGCAACCTCTTTGAGATGCGCCGCGGCAAGACGATGTCTGTGGGTGCCGCATCGACCCTGCTCTCGAATTACCTGAACCAGAACCGCTACTATCCCTACTACGTCCAGCTCCTGATGGGCGGGTTCGACGATGAAGGGCCGAGCGTCTACTCCGTCGACGCCATGGGCGGGGCGACCAAAGAAGAGGATATCGTCGCCACCGGCTCCGGGTCCCCGTTCGCCTACGGTGTGCTCGAGGACCAGTACCGCGCCGACATGAAGGAGGACGAAGCGAAGGATCTTGCCGTTCGTGCCGTCCGCTCGGCGATGCGCCGTGACTCTGCGTCCGGGGAGGACATCATGGTGGTCGTGATAACGAAAGACAAATACGAAGAACACATAGAGCGCGGGTTGCAGAGGCCATCTGAGGCCCGCCCGACAACCTGACATTTTTTAGGACGATTTTAATGGTGATTGAAGAGAAACTCCGGGATTTAAAGGAGCAGATCGAGAAGATTGTTCCCAGCGGGATTACAATATCGGACGTTGAGTTTGAGGGGCCCGAGCTTGTAATCTACACCGATGATCCGAAACTGTTCGCCGACCAGGCGGACCTGATAAAAGTACTGGCGCGCGATCTCCGCAAGCGCATCGTCGTGCGCCCGAACATCCTCGAGGACCCCGAACGGGCGGCCCAGGAGATCAGGGCCGTTGTGCCGGAAGGTGCGGGGATATCCGACCTCTTCTTCGACCCGGAGACGGGCGAAGTCCTGATCGAGGCGGAGAAGCCCGGCGTGGTCATCGGGAAGAACGGTATCACGCTCCGCGAGATCACGAAGCAGATCGGCTGGACGCCGAAAGTGGTCCGGACACCGCCGATCGAGAGCTCGACGGTGAAGCAGATCCGCACCTACCTCCGGTCGGTGAAGGACGAGCGGAAGACGTTTCTGCGGACGATCGGCCGCCGCATCCACCGGGAGGTCACGAGCAAGGACCAGTGGCTGCGGGTCACGACGCTCGGATGCTGCCGGGAGGTCGGCCGTGCCGCGTTCCTGATCTCGACGCCGGAGAGCAAGATCCTGATCGACTGCGGAGAGAAGCCGGGCAGCACCACGAACGGGACGCCCTACCTCTACGTGCCCGAGATCTATCCCCTCGACTCGCTCGACGCGGTGGTGCTCACCCACGCGCACCTCGATCACTGCGCTCTCGTCCCTCTCCTCTTCAAGTACGGCTACAAAGGGCCGGTCTACTCGACCCCGCCGACGAGGGATCTCTCGACGATGCTCCAGCTCGATTACCTGGACGTCGTCAGGAAGGAGACGGACAAGATCCCCTACACCTCAAATGAGGTGCGGACCTACATGAAGCACTCCATCACGCTCAACTACGGCAGCGTGACCGATATCGCCCCCGACGTCAAGCTCACCTTCCACAACGCGGGGCATATCCTCGGTTCGGCCATCGCGCACTTCCATATCGGGGAAGGGCTCTACAACATCGCGTTCACCGGGGACTTCAACTACCAGAAGACGAGGCTCTTCTCGCCCGCGGTCTCTTCCTTCCCGCGCCTCGAGGCGCTCTTCATGGAGAGCACCTACGGCGGGTCGAACGATATCCAGCCCCAGAGGAAGGACGCCGAGGATAAACTCTACGAGACGGTCTCGGCGACGATCAATCGCGGCGGCAAGGTGATCATCCCCGCGTTCGCCGTGGGCCGGTCGCAGGAGGTCATGCTCGCCCTCGAGGAGGGTATCCGCCGGGAGAAGATTCCGCCGGTGAAGATCTATCTCGACGGTATGATCAAGGAAGCGACGGCGATCCACACGACCTATCCGGAGTACCTCAACAGCGACCTGCGGAACCAGATCTTCCGCGAGGGCTTGAACCCCTTCCTCTCCGAGGCCTTCGTCCAGGTGGACTCGCCGGACCTCCGCGAGAAGGTGATCTCGGGCGATCCCTGTGTCATCATCACGACGAGCGGTATGTTGAACGGCGGGCCGGTGATGGAGTACCTCAAGGCTCTCGGCCCCGACGAGCGCAACGCGCTCGTCTTCGTCGGCTACCAGGCGGAAGGGACGCTCGGGAGGCGTATCCAGAAGGGATGGCGCGAGATCCCGCTCGGCTGGCGCGAGACGATCGTGATCAACCTGGAGATCGCGACGAGCGACGGGTTCTCCGGCCACTCGGACAGGAAGCAGCTGATGAGCTACGTCGCTCACCTCCAGCCGCGCCCGGAGAAGATCTTCACGATCCACGGCGACGAGAACAAGACGATCGACCTTGCCAGTTCCATCTACAAGCGGCACCACATCGAGACGCACTCTCCCTTAAACCTCGAGACCTACCGCATGATCTGATGCTGCAGAGACTGACGGTCCTTCTCGGAGTATTCGTGGTGATGGCGCTCTCAAACGCCGTCGTCCCGGTACTCCCCGATTTTGGCGAGGGAGCGGCAGTGCAGGGTGCGGTCTACGCCGCCTATTTTCTCGGCGCGTTCGTCACGGTGCTCCCTGCGGGGATTGCAAGCGACCGGGTCGGCCGTGTGCCGCTCGTCCGTGCCGGGCTTCTTCTGACCCTCGCAAGCGGGGTCCTGATCCTCCTCTTCCCTTCAGGCCTGCCGCTCCTCGTCTTCCGGGTGATCGAGGGGGTCGGGGCCGGGCTCTTCCTCTCGGCGGCGCTTGCGTGGACGAACTCGCACCCCTCGTCGGGGAGGCTGAGCGGCTACTTTATGGCGGCCATGAACATCGGCCTGGTCATGGGGCTCCTCGCGACGGGCTGGCTCGATGCGGTCTTCGACAGCCATCTCGCGGGGATTGCCTTCTTCACGGTGCTTGCCGTCCCTGCGGCCGTGATGAGCATTGCATTCAGAGAGGGCGAGCACGCGGGATTTGCGAGGGCCAACCTTTCCCGGGCCGTCAGGGACTACTTCTGGCTCTTTGCCGCAACCGTCGTCCTTGTGGGGATGACCGGGGGGATAGCGGCGGTTTACCCGGAGTACACCGGGAGCGACCCGTCGCTGCTCGCGCTCCAGCTCGCGACGATGAACATCGCGACCACCGTCGTCGTGCTCGTCGCGCCCCGGTTCAACCTCCGGCCCATCCCCACGATCCGGGTCTCCGCGCTCCTCATGGGGGCGGCGGTCGTGGCGGGCTACGTTACCCCCTACGCTTTCCCGGTCATCGGGGCCCTTGCCGGCGTGGTGATCGTCGCGACGCTTGCGTTCCTTGCGGAGACGAGGCTCGAGCAGGGCGTGATGGTCGGGCTCTTCAATACTGCATCATATGCCGGGTTTACGTTCCTCTCGACCCTTGCCGGTCTGGTTGCGGGGTATATCGATTTCTTCGCCGCGTTTCTCCTGCTTGCCGGGGCGGCGGCGGTGATAGCCATCCCTATCGGCAGGTGCCGGTGCAGGCACCCCGGCTGACCGAGCGCATATTACCATCTTCGTCCATAGGATCAACGCATGAAGATGCTGATCAACGGCGAAGGGCGCGACGCGGTCTCCGGCAGGGTTTTTCCGGTGCACAACCCGGCAACCGGGGAGGTTGTCGGGGAAGCGCCGCTCGGTGCCGGGGATGACGTTCGATCTGCCATAGAGGCCGCCGGGGAGGCGTTTGCGGACTGGGCCGCGAAGAACCCGAGGGATCGGGCGAAGGTCCTCTTCTTCGCGGCAGAAGAGGTGCGCCGCAGGAACACGGAGCTCGGGGCGCTCCTGACCGCCGAGCAGGGGAAACCCATCCGTGAGGCGGTCGACGAGATCAACGGGTTCGCAAACATCCTCGAATATTATTACGCTCTCTCTGCCGGGGAGCGGGGCGAGTACCGGCATCTCCGGGGCTACGGCCATGCCATCGTTCACAGGCGCCCGCTCGGCATCTGCGGTGCGATCATCCCCTGGAACATGCCGGCGATCATCATGGGCTGGAAGATCGGGGCGGCTCTCGCGGCGGGGAACACCATGGTCCTGAAGCCTGCGACGACCGCCCCCCTGACCTGCATCAGCCTCGCGGGGATCCTGGAGGGTGCCGGTCTTCCGCCGGGGGTCTTGAACGTCGTCACCGGTCCGGGGGAGACGGTCGGCCGGGAGATTGCGCGGAACCCGGGCGTTCGGAAGGTCTCGTTCACGGGCGAGGCCGGGACCGGCCGGCAGGTCGCCCTGGACGCCGCACCCTCCCTCAAGCGCCTCACGCTGGAACTCGGGGGGAGCGACCCGATGATCGTCTGTGACGATGCCGATATCCCGGCGGCCGTCGAAGGGGTCATCAGGGGGCGGTTCTACAACTGCGGGCAGGTCTGCACGGCGGTCAAACGGCTCTACGTCTACGACTCGATCGCGGACGAGTTCGTCCGGCGCCTGAAGTCCAGGGTCGAGGCGATCGTCGTCGGGAACGGTATGGACCGCGGCGTCGGCATGGGGCCGCTGAACAACCGTGCGGGTTTTGAGCGCGTTGCCGGTCTGGTCGATACCGTCCGCGAGCGGGACGAGGGCGAGATCATCGCCGGCGGGCGGGCCCCTGAAGGCGAGGAGTACCGGCGCGGCTTCTTCTTCCTGCCGACGCTGATTGCCGGGGTCCCGCACGACTCACCCCTCTTCTCCGAGGAGGTATTCGGCCCGGTGCTGCCGATTGCGACCGTCTCCGGGCTCGATGAGGCGCTCCGTCTCGCAAACAACAGCCGTTACGGTCTCGGTGCGTCGGTCTGGACCCGGAATGCCGACGTGATCGCAAGAGCGACGGAGGAACTCGAGGCGGGGATCGTCTGGGTCAACCAGCACCTCCGGATCCCGCCGGAGGTTCCGTTCGGCGGGACGAAGGAGAGCGGCATCGGCAGGGAGAACGGGAGCCGGGCACTCGAGGAGTATATGGAGGAGAAAGCCGTGCTGGTACGGCTCTGACCCCGGACCTTCTTTTATCGGGGTTCGTGCAGCCCGGCCCCCGGCCCCGGGATCGTGTTCCTGCCCAGACTCCGGGATGTATCCTGCATGTGCCCCGGACTGAAAGCGATCATTTCTGAGCAGTTTTCTGCAATTCTTGCTCGCGTCTTGATTATAATAACGTTTATATAATTTTAGAAATATCCCTATCCGCTCCCCAGGGGGGAATGAAACAGATGAGACGATGGACAGTTCTATGCGCGTGCATCCTCGTCCTTCTGGCGATGCCGTTTGCTGTAACGGCAGTGCCGGTAGGAGACGAGAATGTAACGGTAACACCCGGCGACGATACCGGGCAGATGCAGAATCAGACCGAAGACATGACGATCGCTGCATACATTGCACAGGATGCGAACCTGACGAGACTCTCGGCAGCGATCACTGCAGCGGAACTCTTTGACACCCTGAACTCAGGCGGGCCCTACACGGTCTTTGCTCCGAGTGATGAGGCATTCGACGCGCTTGGTAACGATACCGTCAACCAGCTTATGGCCGAGCCGGACAACCTGACCCTGCTTCTCCAGTACCATATCGTCGAGGGTGAGTACACTGCAGAGAACCTCACCACCATGACCGGGAACCAGACCGGGAACCAGACGGAGAACGAGACCAACGGCGGTATCATGGACATCTTCGGTGGGCTTCTCGGCGGCGACGGAGGAGAGGAGGCCGGGAACATGACGATGCTCGACACGCTCTCCGGCGAGAGCCTGAACGTGACGGCGAGCGACGGCGAAGTCATGATTGAGAATGCTACTGTCGTCCAGGCGGACATCAACACGACCAACGGCGTGATCCATATCATCGACGTGGTCCTGGTGCCTCCGGGCCTGAACCTGACCACGATGGAGAACCAGACGACGGGAGGGATCGTAACTCCGGCGGAGATGGAGACCATCACCCCGGCAGGGATGGAGACCCTAACTCCGGCGGGGATGGAGACCATCACCCCGGCGGTGGCCGGGAACCTGACCTGAACGGCGGGCTATGCGGCCCTGACATAACGGGCCGGACAGTACCGGCGGGGCCGGCGGCGGCATCCGTCGCGGCCGGCCTCCGGCGTCGTCCGGAAGACCGCGATGCAGTTTCTAACCTTGATCCCATTTTTTTTGGCATGACCGGACATCCTGCCGGTGCCGACTGCTTATTCAACCCACAGCCGGGTCCGGATGGTGTATGCCCGTCCGGGACTGTCTCCTGTCGGGGTGGTATGTTCGTGGCGATACCTGGTGAAGTTGGTCTGCCCCTGTCTCGTAGATTCTCGCCTCAATTTTCCAACTGGGGCGTAAATAAAAAATATGGCAATATTTTTATATCACTTTGATTATTCTCTTGCCCGCAAGGGGGGATATGTGTGAAACGACCTTTACTGTTCAGTCTGTGCATTGTTCTGCTCCTGTCAATCTCTGCCGCAAGCATGGCAGTCTCGATTGGAGCAGGCCCTGTACTGCTGAACCCTGATGAGCATGCGAACATTACACCAGTAAACAGTACCGAGACCTACCAGATCCCGGAAACGACGGTGCTTGGAGCGCTCGACGCTGCCTCGAGGCTGGGAGCGTTTGAGTACCAGGTCGCCGAGGGACTGCCTCCGGACCAGGGGAACCTCAGCATCATCTCGATCACGGGTATCGAGAACGAGCTGGTGAATGAGACGCCCTACGCCTGGACGTACTGGGTGAATGGCGAGCGGGCAACGATCGGACCCGCACTGGCGAACGTGACCGACGGAGACAATGTGACCTACACCTACGGGCCGCCGCCGCTCACCATAGAGAATGCCTCGTACACGCTGACGGTCCTCGTGAACGTGACCGGAGCGGTAGAGAACGTGACACCGATGCCGACGGAGAACGTGACACCGATGCCGACGGAGAACGTGACACCGATGCCGACGGAGA
>JAEWMO010000056.1 GCA_023457135.1 Methanobacteriota archaeon
CCGATCTCCGGTGCCGATGCCCGGGTCGCGATCAATGTCACGGAGCCGGGCCCGGATTATCAGGATATCCAGAGACTGAGGCATGCCGACACCGTATTCTTCGGGATCGCGGCAGTTCTCATGCTCGTTCTCGCCGCAGGGCTCGGCCTGCTGCTGAGGCGGCCACGAAAACTCCTGAAGCCAGACTGCCACCCTGCCCGAACGCCCCATCATGCCGGGACGGTGCTGCCGGCGGCCTGGAACAGAATCCAGGCGGTTTGCGGCGGTCTTGCACCACCGGTTCACTTATTGTCTGCAGCAACCAAGTATTCAATACGTGATACGCGAACCGGCAGTGAAGAAAGTCCTCTACTGGTGCGACCAGTGCAACGTTCCCCTTATCGGGCGCACCTGCGCCTGCGGAGCGAAAGTCAGGGAGATACCGCTCCTGCAGCCCTACGATCTCCGGCCCGCCCTTGCGGCGGATATGGCTCTCATCAGGAGCCTTCTTACCGAACGGTTCGGTGAACTCCCTCTGCAGAAGGTCGTGCTCCTGAACAAGACCGGCGGCGCCGACCGGGCCGATCTCGTCATCGTGAACGGCAATCGGTTCGGGTGGCTCTCGTTCGACCCGGTCGCCCGGAAGTTCAGCCTTGATCTTGCCCCGGAAGCGCTCTCATACATACTGCCGCACGCGACGCGGGGGATCGTCGACCTCGAGGCCGAGCCCGCCGTGAGCGCCCATAAAGGGCGTATCGGCGGGAAACGGTTCCCCCTGAAGAACCCCGTGCCCGACGGGACGGCCATCGTCTCCTACAAAAACCGGTTCGGCACCGGCGTCGTCAGGGACGGGCAGGTCCGGGTGAAAGAACTCGCCCCCATAACCCCCCGCACCCGGCCCGATCCGGGCTGGGACGTGGTGATCGAGAAGAACCGCTACCACCTGAAGAACCTTGAGAGGAACGCGATTCGCACGATCAAAAAGCACATCAACGACCGGCCGTGCGCGAACGTCTCGTTCTCCGGGGGCAAGGACAGCACCGCCGTCCTCCACCTCGCCCGGAAGGCAGGGATAGACAAGGCATTCTTCATCGATACCGGGATCGAACTCCCCGAAACCGTGGAGTTCGTGGCGTCGCAGGGAGTCGAGATCATCCGCAAGGGCGGCGACTTCTTCCAGGCGGTCGAGAAGGCAGGCCCGCCGGGGAAGGACCACCGGTGGTGCTGCAAGCTCCTGAAGCTCCACCCCTTAAAGATCTATCTTGCCGAGACCGGCCCCTGTGTCACAATCCAGGGAAACCGCTGGTACGAGTCCTGGAACCGTGCCGAGCTCGACGAGACGAGCCAGAACCCGGCAAATCCCATGCAGCTGAACGTCTCGCCGATCCGGAGCTGGCGGGCGCTCGAGGTCTTCCTCTACCTCTGGTGGCAGGAGGTCCCGATGAACCCGCTCTACGAGAAGGGCCTTGAGCGGATCGGCTGCTACCTCTGCCCGGCGGTGCTCGAGAGCGAGTACGAAGGCCTCCGGGAGATGCACCCGGAACTGACGGATCGCTGGGACGAATTCCTTATCAGGTGGGCCGAGAAGAACGGGCTGCCGGAGGTCTACCACCGCTGGGGGCTCTGGCGCTGGCGGGCGCTGCCCCCGAAGATGCGCGAGGTCTGCAGGGACCGCGGCATCCCCCTGAACGAGGACTTCACCCTGAAGGCGGCCCCGGCAACCAGGAGAGCGGAGGCGGCAAAAACGAAGACAGTAAAAGCACGTGAACCGGCACCGCCGGCAGAGAGAGAGTTTACGCCCGATGAGATCCGGCAGGACTTCCCGATCCTCGGCGATATCGTCTACCTGGACAATGCGGCGACGAGTTTCTCGCCGGAGCCGGTGGTGGAGGCGCTCGTCGAGTTCGAGCACCGTTACCGGGCGAACGTCGGGCGGGGTGTTCATCGCCTGACGCAGATCGCGACACAGCGCTACTGGCACGCTCATGAGAAGGTGGCCCGGTTCATCGGCGGCGAGGCGGGGGTCACGGTCTTTACAAAGAACGCCACGGACGCGATCAATATGGTCGCGCAGGGCCTCTCCTGGAAACCGGGCGACCGCGTGGCAACCACCATCCTCGAGCACCACTCGAACCTCCTGCCCTGGAGAGTACTTGCAAAACAGGGCGTCGCGCTCGACGTGATCGGGATCGACGCCGACTACGCACTCGACCTTTCGGCGCTCGAGAAGACCCTGGCCGGGGGCGGCGTCAGGCTCGTCGCCGTCACCCACGCCTCAAACGTCCTCGGCGTGACGACGCCTGTGCCGGAGATCGCCCGGCTCTGCCGGGAGCACGGCGCGCTCCTCCTCGTGGACGCCGCACAGTCCGCGCCGCATATGCCGCTTGATGTCTCGAACCTCGGCTGCGACTTCCTCTGCTTCGCGGGGCACAAGATGTTCGGGCCGATGGGGACCGGTGTCCTCTGGATGCGGGACCTGCTCCTCGAATCGCCGGCCCTCGGCGGCGGAATGGTTACGAGTGTGACCGCCGACGGCTTCGTCCCGGCAGAGGGCTACCAGCGCTACGAGGCCGGGACACCGAACGTCGGCGGCGGGATCGCCCTTGGTGTCGCGGTGGACTACCTCTCGGCGATCGGGATGGAGAAGATTCACCGGCACGAAGAGCGCCTGACCGCCCGGCTCGTCGCGGGGCTCTCCGCGATAGACGGGGTCACGGTCTACGCCGGACGGAGGCCGGAGGCCCGGATCGGGGTCGTCTCGTTCACCATCGACGGCGTCCACCCGCAGGAGGCCGCACAGATGCTCGATGAGGAAGCGGATATCCTGGTGCGGTCGGGGCACCACTGCTGCCAGCCGCTGATGGAGCACCTCAACCTCCCGGAGGGGACGGTGCGGGCGAGCATGGCCGCCTTCACGACCGAGCAGGAGATCGATCTCCTGGTTGCGGCCGTCGACGAGATCAGCCGGGGCCGTTGAGGACTCCCCGGCAACTGCCCTTCTTTATCAGAATTATCTCAGAGCACCTATCCCCGTAATCCTCTCTGCATGCGTATACACCGCCATATCCGGTGTCCCGGCAGACCCGACAATGCAGAGCCCGGTCTCCTCTGCGATCTCGACGGCAAGGGC
>JAEWMO010000057.1 GCA_023457135.1 Methanobacteriota archaeon
ATCAGAACGCCGAAAATCCCTCCGACCGCGCAGATAAGGACGGTGATCAGGTTGATGGGGATATCGGGCCGGCCAAAGAGACTCATCAGGTTGAGGAGGTTGATGAGCCAGAGCAGGATCACTCCCACGACGGCGTTGATGATGAGCCCCTTAACGCTTTTGACCGTCTTATAGAGGACATAGGCGATGACGACGACCAGGATCAGGGCAAGGATCGTTGCGAACAAGCTCATACTGCCCGTTTGACGCCCCCGGTATTGAATCTTCCCGGGAAGAGGCCGGCACCGCTCAGAGGTAACCCAGCGCTCTGAAGACCGGCTGGAGGCAGATCCCGTTGCCGGTCTTCACGCACCGGATCCCCGGGACCCCTTCGTAGGCGCCCATCGTCCGGCCGTCTCCGAGTTCGACCCAGTCGTGGACGGCGATGCCTTTTCCAAGAATCTCGACGTGGAGAGCATTCGTTCGGAACGTCTCTGCCTCCCAGACCATGAGCCCATGAACCGGTTTCGCGGGGATCCCGTTCCGGCGGAGAACCTCCACCCGCAGGAGCGCGAGATCGGTGCAGTCCCCCACCCCGCGGGTGAGGGTTGCATTCAACCCCACCGGGAAGAGACGGGGGGCGCCGTCGACACAGGAGAACGTCGTCCGGTCCACCCGGTCGATGAATTCATCGGGGGTGGCGGTCGAAAGGAGCTCCGGGTCCGCTGAGAGAGCGGTAATCGTCTCGACCGGCACCTCTTCGACGCTGCCGGGGCCGGGATCGACGAGGCCGGCGCCGAAGAGAAGGTGTCCCTGAGGAACAAGCACGGACAGAATGAGAATCGCGTGGAAAATGCTCCAGATCACGTTATTATCTCAATATTTTAATGATTTAAAAAGTATAATAGGATATCCATTTTTGTTGATCCATTTATATGCAAAAAGAACCATTTCCCCGGGCAGACTGCCGGACGATACGACGGGCGCATCATCTGTGGGGGGTCCAGGTGATCAAGAGCGGGAGTCCGGATTGCAGGAAGAGAGCGGCGCCTCGCCCGGCAAGAATCACCGGGATGCGCGAAGGCCGGCGATATGCCGGGCGGCGAGGGCCGCGGTGGAGAACGCGGCCTGGAGGTTGTAGCCCCCGGTGTCGCCGTCGATATCCAGCACCTCGCCGACAAAGTAGAGGTTCGGCACGACTTTCGATGCCATCGTCTTCTGGTTGACCCCGGTGAGGGCGACCCCGCCCCGGGTCGCCATCGCCTCGGTAAAGCCTCCCAGCCGCGCCACGGTGAACGGAAACTCCGCAACGAATGTTGCGAGTGCAGTCCGGGCTTTCTTTGGGAGGTGGGCGCAGGACGCTCCCGGCTCGACCCCGGCAAGATCGAGCAGCCGCCGGACGAACCGCTCCGGGAGAGCCAGATCACTGAGGGCGGTCTTTGCCTGCCGGGGCCCGCCCGCCGCGATCGCGTCGAGGACCCGCTTGCGCACCGTCTCCGCGTTCGCCTCCGGGAGGAACGTGACCCGGAGCACGTCCCTCTCGAGGATGGAGCGGGAGAGATCGAGGATGCCCGGGCCCGATAGGCCGGTGTGCGTCAGGAGGAGATCGCCCGTATGCCGGCGGACCAGCTTCCCGTCCCGGTAGACAGCGATCCCGATATTTTCAAACGATATCCCGGCAAGGTCGGCGAACGGGT
The DNA here is from genome assembly GCA_023457135.1 of Methanobacteriota archaeon. Taxonomy (GTDB): domain Archaea; phylum Halobacteriota; class Methanomicrobia; order Methanomicrobiales; family Methanoculleaceae; genus Methanoculleus. The sequence continues at coordinate 1,677 of JAEWMO010000057.1, forward strand.
AGTCCCGGACGTAGACCGGTGTGAGCGCCGGGGCAACCTCCGTGACCGGCTGGCCGAGCGACCGGGCGAAGGCGTAGCCGTCCCCTGTCGAACCGGTGGCGGGATAGGAGGCGCCGCCGGTGGCGATGACGAGCACACCGGCCCTGACGGCCTCGCGCTCCGTCCTGACGATGAACCCCTCCCCGTCCCGCTCGACGGCAACGACCGGTTCGCTATACCGGATATCCACCCCGCGGCCGGCGCATTCCGAGAGAAGGACGGCGAGAACATCGGCCGACTTCCGGGTCTCGGGAAAGACCTTCCCCCCGGGCTCGGCCTTCATCCCGAGCCCTCGTTCGGCAAAGAAGGCGACGAGGTCGCGGTTCGTGAAGTTCATCAGTGCTGACCGGAGGAAGGCACCGTGGTCGCCGTAACGGGAGAGGAATCCGGCGATATCGCCGTCATGAGTGATGTTGCACTGCCCCGACCCCGCGACCAGGAGTTTCTTCGCGGGTCCGACCTTCTTCTCAAAAACGATCACCTTCCCCCCGGCCCCCGCCGCCTGCAGGGCGCAGAAGAGCCCGGCCGGCCCTCCCCCGATGATCACGATCGTATCGCTCACGGCACTAACCGTATACCGTGCTTCCCCGGAGGACATCAGCGTTGGGGTGCGCCGGGGCCGTTACATGGATATAGGTGCGGCCCGCAGGAGGGCGATGATACCCATGGACATCGGCCGGATCATACTCTACGGGACAGCCATTCTGATTCTCCTCACCGCCCCCGCCAGTGCCGTCTCCGGGACACCCGGTGCGGCATTCGCTGCGAACGTCACCTGCGCCGCGGCACCCGCCGGCATTGCTTTTACGGATACATCAGATATCCCCGGCGTGCTCGCACGGAATTGGTCGTTCGGCGACGGGGCCGGGTATAACGCTTCCGGAGGAGACGGGAAGATGGTCGTGCACACCTACCCTGAGCCGGGCACCTACATCGTGACGCTCTCGCTCACCACACCGGCATCCGTCGTCTGGACCACCGGCACCGTCGAGGTCTTCGCCCGGCAGCAGGCGATCTCGGTAAGCAACCCCCCGGGGGTCGACAGCCTTGCAGTTCCCTTCAATGCCACCTATCTTGATGGGATGCGCCCGGACTTTGCCGACATCAGGTTTGTGGACGAAGACGGAGACCTCGTTCCTCACTGGACGGAAGATTTCGCGGAGGGCTCCCACGCCCGTCTCTGGCTTGCCCTTCCCGAAGGCGCGACCGGAATCACCATGCTCTACGGCAACCCCGCGGCACAGGATACGGGTGACCCCGACGCCGTCTTCCTCTTCTTTGAGGACTACGAGCAGGGCGACCTTGCACGCTGGTCGTTCTGCGGCCCGAACGCCGCCGTCCAGTCTGAGGTCGTCCGGGGCGGGGCATACGCCGGGGATATCAACGTCTCCGAACCCGATCTCCGGAGGCTCGCGAACAACAGGATCTGTCTTGCGAACATCTCGGCCGGGTCCATCGTCATCGAGGGGGACCTCCAGGTCAGTGAGTTCGGACGGTGGTGCGGGTCGGGCTACATCCAGGCCTGGAACGGGACCGACCGGCTTTACGCCTTCCACCTCCGGAACAGTTCGGTGCAGTACTACGACGGCGTTCACCGGAACTTCTCTGCCGACGCCCCGGCAGAGACGGGGACCTGGTATCATATCAAAGTCGTCCTGGATACTCTGAACGGCACTCAGAGTGCGTGGATGGACGGCGTGTACCTGGGGAGCGCCCCGATGCGGTTTGCCGACGGCTCGCCCGTCCCGCCCGGGACGGTCTTTACCGACGTCGCGCTGATCGGCTCTTCCGCGTGGGAACGCGGCGACCCTCACCACTTCTATCTCGACAACATCGTCGTCAGGAACTACGACCCCGCCGAACCGGTGCTCTCCTATTCGGAGGCATGGTGAGGTGGGGGGTTAAGGATATATGCCGGCGGGATATACCCGGCCTCTATGTGGCGTCCCGCCGTCATCCTCCTCACGATCGCTCTTCTCTGCAGTGCGGGCTGTACGATCCCCTCGCTTGAGGAACCGAGCGTCACCGTCGACGGGATCGGGATCGAGAACGTCACGCCGCAAAGGACCGATCTCTCGCTCCGGCTCATCGTCGAGAACCCCAACCCCATCGGCGCCACTCTGACCCGGCTCTCGTTCGACGTCTACTTCCTGGATGCGGGGCAGGCGGTCTATCTCGCACACGGGGAGCAGGAGGGGATCGAGATCCGGCCCGATGGCGAGACCAACGTCACCGTCCCGGTGACCGTTGATAACGCTCCCCTCGTCCGGGCGTTTCTCCGCGGCCTGCAGGACGGAGCGATCACGTTCCGGGTGAACGGCTCTGCGACGCTCGATTACGGCATTGCCACGTTTGATGTTCCCTTCAGCCGGACGATCGAGGTGCGGCCGTAGCCGCCCGGACGTGGAGGAGCCGCCGGAGGGCGGTGGCGTTCGTTGCAATCGCGAGGATGACGAGCGCCGGAAGGACGAAGCCGGTGAGCAGTCCGGCGATGATGACCGCGAGCCGCTCCGGCCGGGCGAAGAGGCCGGCCCGGCACGCCACGCCGAGCCCCTCGGCACGGGCCCGGGCGTAGCTGACCATCAGCGATCCTGTTGCCGCGGCAAACGCAGCCCCGACGCCCCAGGGTGATGCGGCCCACGCGTAGTAGACGAGGAGTCCGGCATAGACCGCGGCCTCCGCGTAGCGGTCCAGGAACGAGTCAAGGTACGCCCCGAAGACCGAGGCGGCGCCGCTTACACGGGCAAGCGCTCCGTCGAGCGCGTCGAAGGCGCACGATGCGGCAACGATGACCCCGGCGGTAAAAAACGAGCCGGCGGCGCAGAAGAACCCCGCCACCGCCATCCCGGCAAAGCCGAGGATGGTGAGGGTGTTCGGGGTCGCTCCCGTCCGGGCGATGAGGCCTGCCGCCTGCATGAGCAGCCCGTTCGTTCGTGCCCGGAGCCGCTCCTCGATCACCGGCCCGCCTCCCCGGAGAATTGATCCGCGAGTGTTCCTGACCCGGTCATGGCAGGGAATCGTCGCTACTGGAAGATAAGCGTGTCTCTTCCGGCGGGGGATGCCGGAACGACGCACCGAACGTAATGATTATATCTATAATAATTATACCAATAATCATTATGAAATTTTACGGCAGGGAGCGTGAACTCCGGCTGATGGAAGATCTCTACGCCGGGGCCCCCTCCTTTCTTGTCGTCACCGGCAGGCGAAGGGTCGGCAAGACCGAGCTGATCAAAGAGTTCTGCAGGAGGAAACCGGCCCTTTACTTCTATGTCGATGCAAACAAGAGCATCGAGACTCTTATGGATGAGTTCGGAAGGCTGATGGCAGAGACTCTTGGCCTGCCGGGCTATATCAGGACCGACACCCCCGAGGCATTTCTGGAATTCCTCTTCTCCTACGATCGGCCTTTAGTCGTCGTCTTTGACGAGTTCCAGCGGTTCCTCAAGGTCAGTCCCTCGTTCATCTCCCAGATGCAGCGGTTCTGGGACCTGATGGGGCGGGATTCGCATCTCTTCATCGTCGTCTCCGGATCATCTGTAGGGATGATCCGGGAGATCTTCCTTGCAGGAGACGCTCCCCTCTTCCGGCGGGCCGACAACATCCTGACGCTGCGCCCCTTCGGCCCACGGGAGTGCCTCAACATCCTCAGTGATCTGGGCGTCGCCGATCCGGAAGAGCGGCTCAACCTTTACCTCCTCTTCGGCGGGACGATCTACTACTATATATTTCTCGAGAAGTACGGGTGTACCGATCTTGAGAGCGCTCTCGACCGGCTCGTCTTAAACGACCTTGCCCCCCTGCGCAGGGAGATGAACGACGTCGTGGTCGAGGAATTCGGGCGGGAGCACGCGACCTACTACGAGATCCTTGCCGCCATCGCCGACGGGAGGAGAACCCAGAAGGAGATTGCCGACGTTGTCCACCTCCCCCCGACCTCGCTCCCCCCGTACCTTCGGGACCTCATAGACCTGCTCGGAATCATCGAGTATAGGGTTCCCGTCACCGAGAAGAGGAATCGCTCAAAGATGGGGAGATACGTCTTCGCGGACAATTTCTTCCGGTTTTATTCCCGGTATATCTACCGAAATATGAGCCTGTACGAGAGCGGACGCTTCGCTCTCCTGAAGGACCGGATCCTCCGGGAGTGGAGAGGGTTCTCCGGCTGGGCCTTCGAGGAGATGCTGCAAACGCTCCTCACCCAGAGCCTCGCGGAGGGCTACGAGGAGATCGGCCCCTGGTGGAACCGCCGTGGGGACGAGATTGACCTCCTCGCTCTCAGCCCGGAGAGGAGCCTCGCCGTCGAGATCAAGAACCGCGACGTCTCCCTCTCCGAGGCGCGCGGCATCCTTGCCGACCTGGAGAAGAAGATGCCGCTCGTCAAGGGCCTCGTCCGGCCGACGACAACGGGCATTGCCGCCCGCACCGTCGGGAGCAAGGAGACGCTTGAAGCCGAGGGATTCTATGTCATGGATCTCAACGATCTCGGTATCGGAAGATAGAGCCATGCAGGCCCGATCCGTAATGCCTCACGGCATCCGCTCCCCGGGTGCCCGGGACACCGCCGGCGGGGAGTTCCGTGGGATGGGCGAGATCGGCCTGAAAAAGAGGAAGGGATCTCTCAGCACGTCTCACTGCAGCCGCAGGTGCAGCCCGCCGGTTTCCTCGCGCCGACCTTGATGCTCACGATGCTCTTCGCAAGCGACACCCGCTCGTCCCCGTCAGGAGAGAGGCTGCTGATGATCCCGGCGAGCTCGGGCCCGCTCACGATCAGGTCGAGCGGGAAGACCGTCTCCCCCTCGACCGTGATCTCCGCAAAGCCCGCACCGGCGATGCTCGCGAGGTACTCCTCCCTCGCCAGCGCGCCCGCGACACAGCTGTTGTAGAGGAGCGGCGACTCCAGCAGGGGCTCCGGGAGCGGCGCCGTAAGAACGATATCGGAAACCATGAGCCTGCCGCCGGGGCGGAGAACCCGGAACGCCTCGCGGAAAACCTGCGCTTTGTCGGGCGAGAGGTTGATGACACAGTTAGAGAGGATGACGTCGACGGAACTGTCTGCCACCGGCAGGTGCTCGATCTCGCCGAGACGGAACTCCACGTTTGTATGCCCCCCTCTCCGCGCGTTCTCCCGCGCCTTATCAAGCATCCCGGGCGTCATGTCGACGCCGATGACGCGGCCCGCCGGGCCGACCCTCGCCGCCGCGAGGAACGAGTCGAATCCGGCCCCCGACCCCAGGTCGAGGACGACTTCGCCTCCCCGGAGGGAGGCAAGAGCCACGGGGTTGCCGCACCCGAGCCCCAGGTTCGCGCCCTCCGGCGCCTGCTCGAGGTCTTCTTCCGTGTAGCCGATCCCGAGGCTCACCGATTCCGCCGTCCTGCCGGTGCCGCAGCACCCGGCTCCACACCCGCACCCGCCCTGCCGGGCAGCAACCTGCCCGTAGGCGGTGCGCACCTGTTTGTGAATATCCTCTTTCTTCATCGTAACGACCCTCCGGTCAGTCTGATTCCTGTTTCCCTGAGATCTCCTCCGCCATGGGAGAGAGCAGCGCCGTCACCATGCCGTTGAAGTGGCTCGCCTTGACCAGCGTGATGCAGCAGACGTCGCCTTCCCTCCCCCAGAAGACAACCGCAAGCCGATCGCCGGGGGTGATTCCCGCTCGTTCCCGGAGATCCTTCGGGAGCACCACCTGTCCCCGTGCGTCGACGCTCACGACCGCCTCGATCGTGCAGCCCCCGGAACAGGAAGGGCCCTGCTCATCTTCCGGGGTGTGTCCCGTACATTCCATGGATCAGGAGTACATGCAGAGAGACATAACGTTTTCTGAATTTTCTGAAAATTCCGAAATTCCCGTGCACAGGGATCATCACCGGCAGGTGCTCGCCACGATAGGGAGCACTGATACCGGGTTCAACCTGCGAGGTAGCGGCACCGGGACCGGGGAAAAGCAGGAGGTCCCGGATGGGCCGAATCTCAGGGCACATACTGTATGCCGTCGGCCGGAGGAGAGCAGACGCCCGGGCAGAGAGGCTCCCGCGGCCGGGGTGAGGGGAGGGGAAGCGGCCCCCCTCACGGGCAGACCATCCGCTCTTCCAGCCGCTCGTTCTCGAGGAACTCGTGTGCCGCGAGCGCCGCCTTCGCTCCCTCGCCGGCGGCGACGATGATCTGCTTGGCCCGGACACAGGTCACGTCTCCCGCTGCAAAGAGCCCGGGCACGTTCGTCTGGCTGTTCTCGTCGATGAGGATCTCGCCCCGCTCGTTCAATGCCACCAGGTCCCCGAGGAATCCCGTCTTCGGCATAAGCCCGATCGCAAGGAAAAGCCCCTCGACGTTGAGAACCGTCTCTTCTCCGCTCTCGCGATCCCGGATCGTGATCCCGGTCAGGGCCGCGTCCCCGTGGAGGTCCGTCACCTCGTGGTTGAGGAAGACCCCGATTCCCTCCTCCTCTGCCCGCGCGGCATAGACCTCGTCGCACCGGAGGGCGCTCCGGACGACCACGGTGACGGAGCTCGCGAACTTCTTCATCTCGATTGCAGTCTGGAGCGCCGCATTTCCGCCGCCGACGACGGCGACCGGCTTGTCGCGGAAGAGCGGGGCGTCGCAGACCGCGCAGACGGAGATGCCTTTCCCGATAAGCCGATCCTCACCGGGAAGCCCGAGCTTTCGGGGCTCCTTTCCTGCGGCGATGATGACCGTCCGGCATTGGTACGTGTGGCCCGATACCATCGTAACGACGAACGAGTCGCCCTTTTTCTCGACGCTCCGGACGCTGTCAAGTTCGAGACGGACATCGAATCCCCTGACCTGCTCCTCGAACTTCCGGATGAGCTCCTCCCCGGTGATCGTCGCAAATCCCATATAGTTCTCGATCGCCCAGCTCCAGGACGCCTGGCCGCCGATATTCTCCGCTATGACGACGGTCTTCATGAGGTTCCGGGCGCAGTAGACCGCGGCGGTCAGCCCCGCCGGCCCGGCGCCCACGATGACGGTATCGTAGATCCCGCCCTCGAGCGGTGTTCCGAAGAGTTCCCGGAGCCTTTTTGCATCGAACCCGACGATCACCTCTTCGCCGGAGATGGTGACCGGCACCCCCCGCTGCCCCGACACCCGGACCATCTCCCGGGCTGCCTCGCGGTCCTTGCCGACGTCGATATGCTCATATTCAACGTCGTGCTTTTTTAAGAACGCCTCGACCATCCGGCAGTAGGGGCAGCTCTCCGTCGTGTAAACCTTCACACCTGCCATATCATGGAGTAGCTCAGAAGCCCTATTTAACTTGCGCGTCCGCTTCACGAGAAGCAGCGTCGGGCACAGCGCTGGAAAAAAGTGGGGTTATACGATCTCCCTGAACATACGTGCCGGAACCCCGCAGATCGGGCACTTCTCCGGCGCCGAGCCGAGCTCGATGTTGCCGCAGACCGGGCAGAGGAAGATCTTCTCTGCATCGAGATCTTTGCCTTCCCGGACGGACTCGAGTGCCTGGAGGTAGAGGTTGGCATGCACCTCCTCGGCCTTCATCGCGTGGGTGAAGACGATCGAGGCCTCGTTCTTCCGCTCCGCCTTTGCCTCGGCGACAAACGGGGGGTACATCTCCATGAACTCGTGGTTCTCCCCTTCCATCGCGCCTTTCAGGTTCTCTTCGGTGCTTCCGACGGCGTTCAGGATGAAGAGGAGGCGTTTCGCGTGGATGGCCTCCGCCTCGCTCGCTGCCCGGAAGAGTTTCCCTACTGCCGGGTAACCCTCGGCTGCTGCCTTCTCGGCAAAGACCGAGTATTTCCTGTTCGCCTGGGATTCCCCGGCGTATGCATTCCGAGCGTTCTCATCAGTCGTCATAATGGGATCATTTCGGAAGTTGCCTTATTAAACCTTTCACCCCTCCGGAAACCCTATGCAGGGGGAACGCCATTACCCCGGCGCATGCAGGACGATGAGACCGGCCTGAGATCGAGCACCGGAAACACAGAACCGGGACTTGAGAAGGCCGAAGGGCTTCAATCCGGAGCCGGAACACCGGATGTGCGAGTCAGGGTGCAGCGGATCTTCATCCTCGTCCTCTCCCTGAACCTCTCCGTTGCACTCGCAAAAGCGCTCTTCGGACTGCTTGCCGGGTCCGTCAGCATGGTGGCGGACGCCATCCATTCAGGATTCGACTCCTTCTCAAACGTCGTCGGTATCGTCGCCCTCTACTTCGCAGCGCGACCCCCCGACCCGAAACATCCCTACGGCCACGGCAAGATCGAGACGCTCGGAACCCTGGTCATCGGGGCGATGCTCCTCCTGACCGCCGCCGGGATCATCTTCGAAGGCTATCAGCGCCTCGTTGATGTCGCCGTCCCCGCGATCACCCCGGTCACCGTCGGGGTGATGATCGCAACGCTCATCGTCAACCTCGCTGTCTCCACCTACGAGAAGAGGAAGGGCGAGGAGTACCGGAGCCAGATCCTGGTCGCCGACTCCATGCACACCAGAAGCGATGTCTTCGTCTCCGTCGCCGTCCTCGGCGGCTTCCTCGCCGTCGGGCTCGGGTACCCGCAGGCAGATCCGATCATCGCCTTCGCCATCGGCCTCCTCATCGCAAGGATGGGGCTCGCAATCCTTTACGATGCCGCACAGGTCCTCACCGACGCGATGAACCTCCCCTGCGACCCGGCGCTCATCCGGGCCGTGGTGCTGGATACCCCGGGGGTGTCCGGGTATCACAACTTCCGGTGCCGGGGGAAACCGGGGGAGATCTTTGCCGATATTCATATCGCCGTCGATCCGGGGCTCTCTGTTGCCGGGGCCCATGATATCTCCGAGGAGGTGGAGCAGCGGCTCAGGAGGGCGGTGCCGGGACTCACCGAGGTCGTCGTGCATATCGAGCCCGACGGCTCATGATGCGGAAGCACCGGCCGCAAGGAGCCTGCCGAGTTCGCGGCCCTTCTGGTATGCCGCCTCCATCACCTCCGGCCGGGTCGTGATATCCTGGATGGTGTCCATATCGTTCCGGAGCACCTCATCCCAGAGAGGACAGTCGATGATCTCCCCGAACGCCCGGATGGTCATCCTGGCCCCCTCAAAGACATTCGGGATATTCATCCCCGCGATCGATATGAAGAGCATCCTGCGCTCATTCCGGTGCTCAGGGGAGATGAAGGATCGGCCCCGGTGGTATTTGGCCATGTAAAAGACCTGGAACCGGTCCATGAAGGATTTGAGCCTTCCGGGAATCCCCATCGTCATGATGGGGGTCGCGATGATCAGGCCGTCCATCTCCCGGAACTTCTTGAATATCCCCTCCATCTCGTCCTGGATCAGGCAGGTCTCGCTCCCCTTGCACTGGAAGAACTCCATACAGGGCAGAACGTCCATGTGGGCGACCTCAATCTTCTCGACCGCGACCCCTTCCTCCTCCACGCCGCGGATAGCTTCATCGAGAAGGCGTGCGGTGTTCCCATCGAGAATGGGGCTCCCGAGCAGCGCAATAACCTTCTTTGTCATGATGGAGGGGTTATACATGACCCTATTAAAAGAATGCGGGACTCCGGATTGCAGGGGCCCGCTCCGGCCTTGCCGGGGTGGATACTGCTAAATACCTTGGAATGATATTATCGAGTCGGTGAATACCTGTGGCCGAACCAGAAGCCAGAACTACAGCAAAGGCCGGAGAGAAGCCAGGCCCCGGCCGGTTTATCTGTATCGACTGTGGACGTGAGGTCCGGATTGACAGCACCGATGAAGATCTCGTCAAATGCCCGACCTGCGCCTGCGAGATGTACAACTGCTTCCCGATGACTCATATCAGGCCGGACATCAAGACACCCGAGGATGTCATGAACCCTCCTGAGAGGAAGAAGAACAAGACCGAATAGCGAGGTGAGAACCATGGTGAACGTATCGGCAAAGGGTGAGGTCTACCGCTGCGAGATCTGCGGGAACGTCGTCCAGGTCATCGAGGCCGGCGGCGGCGAGCTGGTCTGCTGCGGCGAACCGATGGTCCTTGAGGAGTGAGGGATATGGAAGAGAACCAGAAGCATCTCGAAGAGAAGATCGGGAAGGTCCCTGAGATCTTCAAGGAGCTCAAGGAGACGGACCCCGACCTCTACGGGAGGGTCATGGGGCTTGACCAGATGATCTGGGCCGACGGCGCCCTCTCAAGGCAGACGAAGAAGATCATCGCGATCGCCGTCGCCGCGGCACTCCGGGACGAGCATGCTGTTCGCGCGCAGATGGCCGGCGCGGGGAGGCTCGGCGTCGCGAAGCAGGAGATCGAGGAGGGGCTCAGGGTCGCGTTCCTGCTCGCGGGGATGCCGGCGTACGTCTACGGCAAGACCGCGCTTGAGGAGTATCTCGGCGACCGGCCGCGGAAGTAAGCCATGGAGCCTGAAGAAGTACTCCAGATGCCGGTCATCGGTGAGAAAGCGCCGGAGTTTGACGCGCTGACCACTCACGGCCCCTTGAAACTCTCGGACCTTAAGGGAAAGTGGGTCATCCTCTTCTCCCACCCGGCAGACTTCACGCCAGTCTGCACGACGGAGTTCATGGCGTTCGCCGCGATCGCCGATGAACTCAAGGCGCTGAACGTCCAGCTCGTCGGTCTCTCGATCGACAGCGTCCACTCGCACCTTGCGTGGGTCCGGAACATCAAGGAGAAGATGGGCGTGGAGATACCCTTCCCGATCATCGCCGACCTCGATATGAAGGTCGCCCGGCGCTACGGGATGCTCCACCCCGGCCAGAGCACCACCTCGACCATCAGGACGGTCTTCTTCATCGACGACAAAGGGATCATGCGGGCCATGCTCTACTACCCGATGTCCAACGGCCGTTCCATGCCGGAGATCCTCCGGCTCACAAAGGCCCTCCAGACCTCGGACAAACACGGCATCGCGACGCCGGCGAACTGGCAGCCGGGAGAGAAGGTCATCGTCCCGCCCCCGAAGACGCCCGCGGAGATCGAGAAGAGGATGAAGGAAGGTTACGAGTGCAAGGACTGGTACCTCTGCTTCAAGGAGATCTAATCTCTGCCGGAAAAAATCCCGGCACTTTTTTTGCCTCCGCACGGGCATACTCCATATATGACCATTGACGTCCTCGCGTTTGCGACCTCGCCTCGCCGCCACGGCAACTCCGAGACCTTGCTCGACTGGGTGCTCGAGGCGATGGCCCGGGAGGGAGGGGTCGCTGTCGAGAAGATCGTCATCCCGGAGGTCGATATCAGGCCCTGCCGCGG
>JAEWMO010000058.1 GCA_023457135.1 Methanobacteriota archaeon
GCGGCCTTCGGGCAGGCCTTCTTCTCGCTCTCCGTGGGCATGGGGATCCTGCTCACCTTCGGGAGTTACCTCCGGGAAGAGAGCCTCTTCCGGAACTCTGCCATCATCGCCGTCGCCGACACGCTGGTCGCGATCCTTGCCGGGCTCATGATCTTCCCCCTCGTCTTCACCTCGGGCCTCGACCCCGCATCCGGGGTGAACCTCGCGTTCGTCACCCTGCCCGCCGCTTTTGCGCAGTTCCGGTTCGGCATGCTGCTTGGAGCGCTCTTCTTCCTCATGCTCTTTGCCGCAGCCATCACCTCCGCGGTCTCGATGCTTGAGGTCCCGGTGGCGGCGCTGATGGACTCCTACGCCTACCCGCGACGGGGTGCGACGCTTCTCGTCTTTGCCGCCATCATGCTTCTCGGTCTCCCGTCCGCCCTCAGTTACACCGCCCTCGGGCTCGATACTTTCGGGATGCCGTTCCTCGACCTCGCCGACTATGCCTTCGGGACGGTCGGCCTTATCACAGCGGCACTGATCATCGCCATCGTCGGCGGGTGGTTTATGAGCCGCACGCGGATCTGTGCGGAGATCGGCGGATGCGGGTGGCGACAGGGACTGTATATGACGCTCATCCGCTACGCCGTCCCGGCCGCCCTGGTGATCACGCTGGCAGGCAGTCTTTTCAGGGTTTCGGGGTGAATGGGGCAGAGCAGAGATTACATTCTCGGCACCTGCTCCTCTTCCTGCCGGCTCTTCTCCTGTTCCCGGAGGACCTCCAGGACGTCCTGGAGATCAGGGGCCGTCGCCGTCGGATACTCCCTTGCAAAGATAACGTGCCCGAACTCGTCGATAACGACGTTCGCCCGCCGCGAGTAGCCCTTGACACCGTCAAAGACGCCGTACATCTGCGCCACATCGCCGTGCGGCCAGAAGTCTGCAAGGAGCAGAGTATCCTTCACGCCGAGGCTCTCGGCCCACGCCCGCTTGCAGGGAACGGAGTCCACGCTGATACCAAGGGCAACAGCGTTGAGGGAGGCTAACGCCTCCCGGTTCGTCTCGAGTGTTCTCATCTGTCTCGCGCAGACGCTGGTCCAGGCCAGCGGATGAAACGAGAGAATAACCCGTTTTCCCGAAAAACCAGATGCCCGGACACTCATCCCGTTCTGGTCGGGCAGCGTGAAGTCCGGGGCTCGTTCACCGATCTCGACCATCGGGCATACTCCGCCCGGGCACTCATAAACATATCCCACCGGGAGTGCGGGAAGAGGGGGCGCCGCCCCGCCCCCTGCAGGCATCGGATGCAGATTCCGCCGGGGCTCAAAGGACTTCGCCCATCTCCCGGCAGAAGAGTCCCGCAGGTTTAAGATACCCGCCCACGAAGGTTGTGTGATGCCACCGGCCACCGACATCCTGATCATCGTCCTCCTGATCCTCGCAAACGGTTTCTTTTCGATGGCCGAGTTCGCAATAGTCTCCGCTAAAACGGCACGTCTCCAGAAGCGGGCGCTTGCCGGCGATGCCGGGGCCGCGGCCGCCCTCGAACTCGCCGGTGACCCGACGCAGTTCCTCTCGACGGTCCAGATCGGCATCACCGTCATCGGTATCCTGGCCGGAGCCTTCGGCGGGGCGACGCTCGCAGGACCGCTCGCGGAGATATTCGCCGGCATCCCCCTGATTGCCCCATACAGCGGCCCGCTTGCGGTCGCAACCGTCGTCGCCGCCATCACCTACCTGACGCTCGTCGTCGGGGAACTGGTGCCGAAGCGGGTAGCCATGAGCAACGCCGAGCGGATCGCGTCCCGGGTCGCCCGCCCGATGCAGCTCCTCTCTGCGACCGTCACACCCCTTGTCCGGCTGCTGAGCATCTCGACGGAGGCGGTCCTCAGGGTGCTCGGGGTGCGAAAGCCGGCAGGGCCCGAGGTCACCGAGGAGGACATCCGGGTCCTCATCGGGCAGGCCACCCGGGAGGGTATCTTTCACGAGGCCGAACAGGATATGGTCGAGAGCGTCTTCCGCCTCGGCGACCGGCGGGTCAGCGTGCTGATGACTCCGCGGCCTGACATCGTGGCCGTGGATGTGGAGGACCCCGACGCTGAGAACTGGCAGAAGATGATCGAATCCGGGCATGTCTACTTCCCCGTCTATCGCGAGCACCTGGACAACCTCCTCGGCATCGTCTCGGTCCGCAATCTCTGGGCGCGGATGATCTCGGGCGAGCCCCCGGATATCTCAAAAACCCTCACACCCGCCCTCTTCGTGCCGGAGAGTGCCCCCGCACTCTCGGTCCTCGACGAGTTCAAGACCTCCGGGGCGCGGCTCGCCCTCGTCACAGACGAGTACGGGAGCATCCAGGGGCTGGTCACCATCCACGACATCATGGAGTCGATCGTCGGCGGCATCCCTTCGGCCGGGCACCCGCCCGAGGGTGCGGCGATCCATCGCGAAGACGGGTCGTGGCTTCTCGACGGGATGCTCCCGATCGACGAGTTCCACGACCTCATCGATGCAGGCACCCTGCCCGGCGAAGGGCGCGGATACTACCAGACGCTCGGCGGGTTCGTGATGATGTATCTCGAGCGGACCCCCCGCACCGGGGACCGGTTCGTCTGGGACAAACTCCGGTTTGAGGTTCTCGATATGGACGGGTACCGGGTCGACAAGGTGCTGGTCACGCCGGTGCCCGGCCGGACAGAAAAAGAGTGATCACTCCTCGATCTCAACGAGGGTGACGGTGAACGTGAGGTCTTCACCGGCGAGGCGATGGTTCATATCGATCGTGATTGTGTCGGCCGATATGCCGGTGACCGTCGCGGGCATCATCCGCCCGTCCGCCAGGGTCATCCAGACCTGCTGCCCGACCGTCAGGTTCCCGGCATCGGGAACCTCATCGATATCGACGGCAACGACCAGATCCTCCCGGTGCGCCCCGTAGGCCTGGTCGACGGGGATATGGAGGGTCTTTTTCTCCCCGACACGCATCCCGACGACGCCCGCGTCGAACCCGGGGATCACCGCGCCGGTGCCGACGGTAAACCTGAGCGGCTCGCCCCCCGTAGAACTGTCAAAGACCGTCCCGTTTGCGAGGGTGCCGGTATAGTGGACCCTCACCGTATCCCCGGTCTTCACAGCTGCGCCACTGTCGGTCCCGGTGCAGCCCGCACCAAGGATGAGCGCGGCGAGGAGACCCGCGAGCAGGATCCCATACGCATGCACTCCCCTCATGCTTCTCCCTCGCTGTCGAGAGCCTTCCTGAAGCACTCCACCGCATCGGCAAACCGCCCCTGCCGGTCGAGCGCCCTCCCTTTCAGGTACCATGCCCGGGCATGGCGGGGCTCCGCCTCCAGGACCTTCTCGAAACAGGCGGCCGCCTCTCCGTGTTTGCCCAGATGGCCGAGGGCGATCCCCTTGCAGAGCCAGGCATGGGCGTCGCCGTCGCCGAGGCTGATTGCCGTATCGAACGCTTTGACGGCGTCGGCATGCCGGCCGAGCGTATCCATGAGCACCCCGGACGCGCTCCAGATGGCCGCGTTCTTCGGATCGACCTGCAATGCCTTCTCGTAACTGGCCACGGCATCGCTGTACCGGCCGGCCTTCTCGAGCACCGCCCCTCGCGTGAAGAGTGCAGCGGGATTCTCGGCCTGGAGGACGATGATCTTGTCGATCGACCGGATCGCCTCATCGTAACGGCCGAGGTGGATGAGGGCCGACGACTGGGCGTGCAGGGTCTCGATACTGGTCGGCTCCCGGTCCAGCACCTGCGTATAGGCGGCAAGGGCATCCTCGTACCTGCCGGCCTTCTCGTGCGCCTCCCCGAGCCGCCGCAGGGTGAGGGTATCGGCCGGGTCGGCCTCGATCACCTTCGTAAAGCAACTCACCGCGTCGGCGTAACGGCCGAGCCACATGAAGATCTCCCCGCGGCGCTGCCAGGCCGCCCGGCTCTCGGGGCTGGCCTCGATGATGCCGTTGGAGCACTCCAGCGCCTCCTCGTACCGGCCCATGTGCAGGAGAGCGCTCTCGAGGGTATACCATGCCTCGACGTCACGCTCATCGCGCTCCAGCACCAGCGCATACTGCCGGATAGCATCGCTGAACTTCCCGTCCCGCTCAAGCGCCTTCCCGAACGCCATCCGCGCATCGCGGTCGCCGGGCGAGATCTCCAGGTAGCGTTCGTATGCCTCCGTCGCCTCGGCATGCCGGCCGACGGCCTCCAGCATATCCGCCCGGATCTTCGCTACCCGCGCATTCGAGGCGTCGGAGGCGAGCACCCGGTCGCAGCACTCGATCGCCTCCTGGTGCCTGCCTAGACGCGCGAGGGAGACAGCGAGCGCAAACCAGGCGCCGGTGTCATCCGGCCGTCCGTCGGTCACCCTCGTGTAGCACTCCGCCGCGTCTGCGTACTGCCCCATCCGCTCGAGAGCCCGGCCCCGGTTATACCATGCAAAGAGGTCGTCCGGGCTGGTCTCGATGGCCTTTCCGAACCGTTCGGCAGCCTCCTCGTACCGGCCGAGGGTGGCGAGGGCGACACCGAGGTTCAGCAGGTTGCCTCCGGTCTCCGGATCGGCTGCGAGGAGGGTCTCATAGCATCCGGCCGCTTCGGCATAGTGCCCGACGGCCTCGAGGATCCGCGCCTTCCGCGCAAGCGTCCCGGTCTCCCCCGGACTCGCCCGCATCGCCCGGTCGACGGAGTCGAGGGCCTCCGCGTAGCGCCCGAGACGTTCGAGCGCCGCACTCCTGCCGAGCAGGGAGACCCGGTCGGCAGGATTGCCCTGGAGCGCCCGGTCGAAACAGGCAAGGGCTTCCTCGTACTGCCCGAGGTGCATCAGCGCGTCTCCCCTGCTCTTCTCGGCGGCCGTGTCTCCGGGGCTGGCCTGCAGGAGGGAAGCAAACGCCCCCGCCGCATCCGCGTACCGGGAGAGGTGCATCAGGGCATCGGCCTTCGCCCGCAGGAGATGGAGGTCGGCCTCGCCGCCGGCCGAGACCTGTTCGAGATGCGCCAGAGCGTCGTCGTACCTGCCGCGGTTCATGAGGACGTCGGCCTTCATCAGGCGGGCGACGGCATTGTGCGGCTCCTTCCCGAGGACCGCATCAAGGCACCGGTCCGCCTCGTCGTACCTGCCGAGATGGATGAGTGCGGTGGCGCTCTGCTGCAGCGTGAGGATGTTTGCGGGCTCGGCCTCGAGCACCTGCCTGAAGTTCTCCTGTGCCTCCGCGTAGCGGCCGAGGAAGAGCAGAGCGGTCCCCCGGCAGTTCAGGATGGTCTCGGTTCTGGTATCGAGGCTGATCGGTTTCTGCTTCTGGAGAGCAACTGCCTCGTCCCTCTCAAAGAGCGCAAGGTCAGCGCCGCTCCCTATCCATTTCATCCCGCCCGCCGCGTGGCTCTCCAGCACCCGGTCGAACGACTGGACCGCCTCTGCGTAGCGGCCGAGGCGGAAGAGCGCCATGCCGCGGGCATACCAGGTATCGATCCGACCCTGGTCGTGCTTCAAGACGTGATCGAAGCTCTTCACCGCCCGGTCGTACCGGCCGAGGGTATCGTAGACCAGGCCCATGGAGTAGCGCACCGGGATATGGTCGGGGTCGGTGATGGCGACCTTCTCGAAGCACTCCAGCGCCTCTTTGTAGTTGCCTGCCCGGAGAAGGAGCGAACCGCGGTGGTACCAGACGGGAGCGTTCCCGGGATCGGCGGCGGCAACCGTCGCGTAACAGCCGGCGGCGTCCTGGAACCGGCCCATGTGCTCGAAGGCCCTGGCTTTCCCGTAAAGCGCGTCGGGGTTGCGGGGATCCTTCTCGAGCACCCGGTCGAACGCACCGATGGCACCGGGCAGGTCTCCCAGGTTCAGGAGGGCGGTCCCTCTTCGTGCGAGCAGGACGGTGCTGCCGGGTTTCGTCCGGAGGATTCGCTCAAAACTGGCCGCTGCTTCCCGGAAGTTGCCGGTCCGCTCGAACATCTTCCCGAGCCTCTCACGGAGGACAATATCCTCCGGGTTTGCGTCAAGCGCACGGGCGTAGGCCTCCGCCGCGTCGGCGTAGCGGCCGAGCCGTTCGAGCATCTCCCCCTGCCAGTACAGGGCGTCCGTATCTGCGGGTTTTGCCCCGGCAAGCTTCGCGAAACACCCGGCCGCTTCTTCGTATTCGCCGGCCCTTGCAAGGACATGCCCCAGGGTCTGCAAGGTCCCGATATCGCCGGGAGAGGACTCAAGCGCCTTCCTCAGCCACGTTGCGGCTTCGGTGTCCCTGCCGAGACAGGCAAGCGCCTGGCCCATGGAGAGCCGGACCTGGCCGTTCTCCGGCTCGATCTTGAGCGCCTTCTCAAAACTCTTTACCGCTTCGTTGTAGTTCCCGGCCTCAAACTGGGAGAGCCCCTGTTTTATGGAGGGATTCGCGTTCTTTCCCTGACCCAGGATATTACCGAAGAAATCCATCTGACACCCTCTGCCGTTTCACGCTTTATACGGTCGTATTTACCGTTCCATTCACTCTCGCAGCACGTTCATGTTGCGGGTCGCCGTTTTTTCTCTAAGGATAGTGCGTTCGCCACTATTTGATAAGACCGGTTTGTTGCACGGCTCGGACTGCCGCAGAATATACTTCAACGAAAAAGGTCATGACGCCGGCGGCGGACGATGCTTATAGAAAACCGGAGGGGAGATCGGTCGAGTTCTCCGGTCCCCGGTTCAGACGTCCAGGATGGGATCGAACTGCGACTTGCCGACCGGTCCGTGGAAACTCGTGATCTGCGGATCCATGCCGCAGACGGGACAGGTATAGTCCTCCGGCAGATCTTCGAACGCGGTGCCTTTCGGGTGACCCCTCATCGGTTCGCCCCGGTTTTTGTCGTACACGTAGCCGCAGATCTTGCAGACGTACTTCGTCGGTTCCCAGGGCTCGAACCCCCAGGCCCCTATAGGCCCTTTGCCGGTCGCACCGCAGACAGGACAGATATAGTCACCCGGCAGGTCTTCAAACGCAGTGCCCGCGGGGATGCCGTGATGCGGTTCTCCCCGTAGCGGGGAATAGATGTAGTTGCAGTACTTGCACCGGTATCGCTTCACTTTCTCCATGCCGAACACACTCCCTCAGGGATAGAGTGCAGAGAGGCCGTTCCACCTGATAAGGTTTCGTGTGATCCGGCGCCGGTCTCCCGGGCGGCGGAGGAGTTACTCCCGCCTGCCGCCCGCAACCACACGGGAGAGGAGCGAGAACATGAGCATGAAGACGATTGCCACGGCCCAGACAAGCAGGACCGCGATGATGCCGAACCACCCGGCACCGGACCGGGGCGCCTCCGCTTTCCAGGTGTAGCCCCGTGTCCACATCGTCTGTCCTTCCGCACCGCCGGCCGCCCGGTGCCGGAACGCATCGTGCGGCCCGGGACTCATACCTCCCCGGAGGGCGAGGTCGTAGCGCGCCCGGGCCTCCGGGTCGCTCAGCGTCTCGTAGGCCTGCTGGACGGCGATGAACCGCTCGCCCGCATCCGGGTCGGAGTTGACGTCCGGGTGATACTGCTTCGCGAGTCTCCGGTAAGCCGCCCGGATCTCATCGGGCGTCGCGTCGGGAGCGACACCCAGGATCTCATAGTAGGTCTGCACAGTGGGCATCACGCGGTCCCGTCATATGATACCTCGCCCGTATCCCCGTTCACCGTCAGCCGGGTGCCGGGGGGGAGGCGGGAGAACTCCGGCGGGAGACGGTCGACCATGGGGATCCCGGCCATGATCGCCCCGACCGCGATGATCGGCTCCGCCTCCGTGTTGATGATCGCGGCAGGAGCGAGATTGTTCTGCTTTAACGCGTAGATCACGTAGGACCCGACCGTCGAGCCCTTTCCGTACGGGAATGCAAGCACGCGCCCGGCGAGCGACTGCCCCTCAAGCGGATGCCCGTGCTCGACGACGGTGCCGGTCTCCGGGTCGACGCCGGAGAGGAACGATATGGGTTCGGGGGAAACAAGGAGGTCGCCGCTTCCGATACCACGGGATATGCCTCTGCCTTTCAAGATCACTGCCACCACACTATAATGAGGTTGGAGATCCAACTATATGAGTGACATGGACGAAACCATAGGCAACAGTCCTGGCAGCGAGCACGACATGCTCAGTCTCCAGATTCAGGATTTAAAGGCTCAGATCCTGGATTACAAGCTTAAAAACGAGCTGCTCGAGAAGGAGCTCCTGCAGCTCCGGAAAGAGAACGCTCAGTTAAAGAGGGTGCCGCTGTTTGTTGCCGCTGTGGTCGATGTGCTTGAGAACGGCGAAGTGTATCTCCGACAGCAGGGCAACAATCAGGAATACGTCACCGCGGTCAACGAGAAACTCCACCGCACCCTCAAGCCCGGGATGAAGGTGGCGGTGAACAACACGCTCTCCATCGTCAAGACAATCGGCAACATCTACGACTCGAGAGTCCGGGTCATGGAACTCGACGAGCAGCCGAGCGTGACGTTCGAGCAGGTCGGCGGCCTGAAGGAAGAGATCGAGGAGGTCCGCGAAGCCGTCGAGTACCCGCTCACGAAACCCGAGATCTACGAGCGCGTCGGCGTGGAGCCCCCGAAGGGCATCCTCCTCTACGGTCCGCCGGGGACCGGAAAGACCCTGATCGCAAAGGCGGTTGCCCGCCAGTCCAACGCCCGGTTCATCAGGATGTCCGGGAGCGAGCTCGTCCACAAGTACATCGGCGAGGGCGCGCAGCTCGTCCGGGAACTCTTCGTCCTTGCCCGGGAACGCGCTCCGGCGATCGTCTTCATCGACGAGATCGACGCGGTCGGCAGCATGCGCACAAACGACGGGACCTCCGGGAGCGCGGAAGTCCAGCGGACGCTGATGCAGCTCCTGGCGGAGATGGACGGGTTCGGGAACCGCGGCAACGTCCGTATCATGGCGGCAACGAACCGGATCGATATGCTGGACCCGGCTCTCCTCCGGCCGGGCCGGTTCGACCGGGTCATCCAGATCCCGCTCCCCGACCACGGAGCACGCCTTGAGATCCTGAAGATCCACACCGCGAAGATGTCGCTTGCAGAGAACGTGGATCTTCCCGAACTCGCGGAGCTCGCCGGGAAGACCACCGGCGCGGAGCTGCAGGCGATCTGCCGCGAGGCCGGCATGATGGCCGTCCGGCGTGATGCCGTTGCCGTCGACCGGGAGGACTTCCTCGCGGCGATCCGGAAGGTGAAGCGCGAGGCGCCGGCGGTCCCCGCCGACACCCGCATGTATATCTGACGGGGGCCTCTCCCTCCCCCATCGCTTTTTATCCGCCCATCGCCGGCCCGAAGGAAACCTTATCGACCTTTCCCGCCCACAACTATGCCATGAACGTCCTCCTCATTCAGCCGGAGGGGGTTGACCTCTACGCCACCCTGCTCAAGTCCGAGACCAGCAGGGAGGCCCTTCGCTTTTACCGGCCCGAGCGGCTCGCATACGGCATACGTGTCCGGACGGCGTCGCTTGGAAGCGCGCTTGCCCTTGTCTCGGAGCTCAGGTGGTATATCCAGCGCTACGTCGAGGAGGTCCTCTTCGAGACGGGGGAGGGTAGTTTCTGCTCGTCCGGGCTTGCCCGGCAGATCTACGAGCGGGACGCAAAGCCCGCGCCGCCGTGGAAGTACCGCTGCCTCTACCGGATCGCCGGCGACCACATGACCGATACCATCTGGATGGACGAGGGCGCGACGCGGGAGGCATACGCCGACCAAACAGAGCCGGACGATACGGTGCTCGAGGTCTGGTGCACCGGGAGCGAGTATCCGGCGGGATAGAACCGGAGGCCGGGTGGTCTCGACCAGTCCCATCCCATCCCCGGATTCTCGTCCTTATATGTGAAGGAGAACGAAGACTACTGCATGCAACAGACCTGGACCGGCGGCGATCTGGAGTTCTCCTGCTGCACCGAAGACGACCTTCCCGATATAGCCCGGATGCTCTCGAAGGAATCGGTCTGCAGGTGGCTGATCTTCGGGCCGAACACGGAAGAGGCCACGCGGTCCTATTTTCTTCCCCTGATCGAGGAGATACAGGCAGCGCTTGCGGAGAAGAGGAGACCGGGTCTCCACGTCTTCACCGTGAGACTGAAGCGTTCCGGGGACTTCGTCGGTCAGTGCGCACTCCTGCCGGTCGAGTTCAGCCCCGGAACGTTCCTGATCGGCTACCAGCTCGACGACGGATACTGGAGAAGGGGATACGGCACCCTGGCCTGCTCATTCCTGGTCTACTTCGCCTTCACCGTGCTCGGCTGTCACCGGCTAAACGGCGACACCGTTGCCGGCAATACGGCATCACGACGGGTGATGGAGCGATGCGGGTTTACTCTCGAGGGAATCCAGAGGCAGTACTGGCAGTTCGGGGGAGAATACCACGACCGCCTGATCTTCGGCCTTCTCGCGAGCGATCTCACCCCCGAGCGCCGTTCGGCACTGAGAGAGATGTTTGCGCCGTAGACGACAGCAGGTCCTGAAAAAAAGTGGTCCTTCAGGCGAACATCTCGCCGAAGGTGGTATGGAAGTGGTGGCGGTCGAAGTCCACCGAGAGTTTGTCGATCGCCTTCATGAAGTCCTCCTGGCCGACGGAGTCATGCTCCATCCGGATGGCGAACATCCCCGCCTCCATGCAGATGGCCCGGAGGTCGGCGCCGTTCTTGCCCTCGGTGAGCCGGGCCACCTCCGGGAGGTTGACGTCCTCACCGAGGCTCATGTGCTGGGTGTGGATCTTCAAGATCGCAAGCCTCCCCAGGTGATCGGGGAGCGGGATCTCGATCATCCGGTCGAACCGGCCGGGCCGGAGGAGTGCGCGGTCGAGGATATCGATCCGGTTCGTGGCGGCGATGATCTTGACGTCGCCCCGGTTGTCGAATCCGTCCATCTCCGCCAGGAGCTGCATCAGCGTCCGCTGGACCTCGCGGTCGCCGGAGGTCGTCGAGTCGTTCCGGTGTGCGCCGATTGCATCGATCTCGTCGATGAAGATGATCGACGGCGACTTCTGCTTCGCGATATCGAAGAGTTCCCGGACAAGGCGGGCCCCTTCGCCGATGTACTTCTGGACCAGTTCCGACCCCACCACGCGGAGGAAGTGCGCGTTCGTCTGGTGCGCCACCGCCCGCGCGAGGAGCGTCTTCCCCGTGCCGGGCGGGCCGTAGAGGAGCACGCCCTTCGGCGGGGAGATGCCGACCTTCTCAAAGAGGTGCGGCTTTGTCAGGGGGAGCTCGACGGCCTCGCGGACCTCCTCGATCTGCGCCTCAAGGCCGCCGATGT
Organism: Methanobacteriota archaeon; assembly: GCA_023457135.1. Classification (GTDB taxonomy): domain Archaea; phylum Halobacteriota; class Methanomicrobia; order Methanomicrobiales; family Methanoculleaceae; genus Methanoculleus. The sequence goes on from JAEWMO010000058.1 coordinate 11,225, forward strand.
TCTCGTAGGTCTCATCAGGAGACTCAACCAGTTCCATGCCGTAGATCTGCGCGTCGTAGCTTGTGGGCAGCACATCCACGATGGCGAGAGACTGCTGGTTGAGCGTACACCGGACCCCCGGTTTGAGGAGATCGGGGTCGATAAGCTGCGAGGTACGGACCAAAAACCGCGGCCCTGCGCTGCTTCGCACAATCACCCGGCTGTTGTCGATAACGTCCGTAACGGTCCCGATCACGAGAGGAGGGCTTCTAAGCTGCTCAATCTCGCTCTTGAGCTTTCGCAGCTCGCGTTCGTAGCGGATCTTCTGGGTCTCAATATATCGTTTCTCGGACTCCATCTGGCGGAACTGCTCGCGTAGCTCCAGGTTTCGGTTTTCGAGGTTCGTAATCCGTTCCAGGAGATACTGGTAGATGTCTTCACCGGTATCCTTCTCTGGTGCCTGCCGAGCGATATCTCCCATAAGTCTCCTCGAATAATTATATAGGTTAAAATGAATATAAAGTTGTTTGCGAGACTTATGCAGTGCGAACTATGCGGCGCTTCTATCCAGGGACCGTCGAAAACAATCCTGATCGAAGGTGCAGAACTCTGTGTCTGTGCCCGATGCGCAAAACATGGTACAGAAGTCCAGCAATCGCGACGAAAAGGTTCAATCCAGCAGAGATCAACGGGAGTCGCCGTCCCGCAGGTCCGGAGGAAGCCCCGTGATGTCTTTGACCTGATGGAGGGAGAGATCGTCGACGATTACGCCGACAGAATCCGGATCGCTCGCGAAGGGAAGGCATGGTCCACGCTCGACCTCGCCCGGGCGATCAAGGAGCGCGAGATCCTGGTCAAGAAGATCGAGAAGGGCGACCTCATCCCCGAGGACGATGTCCGGCGGAAACTTGAGAAAGCACTCGGGATCAGGCTGATCGACGCAGCCGAAGACAGCACTTCCACCGGCGGGCCGGGACGGGTGACCATGACCGTCGGCGACGTCATATCCTTCAAGAAAAGCCGGAAGTAACGTCCTTCCCATACATTTTCTGATACCCTGCCTTCGTTTACCTCCCGCGCGGCGGCCCGGCACACTTTTATATCAGGACACATAATGATCTATCTAATGCGTGGTGAATGTTTTTTCGCCGGTGACCGCTTTTATCTCGGTTAACGGAGTAGCCGCCCCCGCAGACGCCAGTTCAGAGATTTTGACAGCCGGTATTCGCGACAGCGGAGCGGCAGCGTCTTATCGCTATTTTAGCCCGTTTGCCGGGTATTATACCTGGTTTTAACATTCCCGGAAGACTGCATCGTCAAAACCCGGGAGGATTATGATTATGAGAGGAAAAGAGATTCGTCTGGAACGTATTATGGATCGGAACACCGGCAGGACCATCATCGTGCCGCTCGACCACGGCGTGACGCTCGGCCCCATCCCGGGGCTGGTCGACGTCGGAAAGACCATCGACCTCGTCGCCGAGGGAGGAGCGAACGCGGTGATCGGCCACGTGGGGCTTGCGCTCCACGGGCATAGGGGGCACGGGCGGGACGTCGGCCTGATCATGCACCTCTCGGCGAGCACGAGCATCGGCCCGGACCCGAACGACAAGGTGCTCGTGAACACCGTCACGAACGCCCTGAAGATGGGCGCCGACGGTGTCTCGGTGCATATCAACGTCGGGGCCGACTCCGAGGCACGGATGCTCGAGGACCTCGGCAGGGTCGCGGTGGCGTGCATGGAGTGGGGAATGCCGCTCCTCGCGATGATGTACCCGCGGGGAAGGAAGGTCGTCGACGAGCACGACCTCGAGAGCGTCAAGCTCTCGGCGCGGGTGGCGGCGGAACTCGGCGCCGATATCGTCAAGACCGTCTACACCGGTGATCCGGACTCGTTCCGCGAGGTAACCCGGGGATGCCCGGTGCCGGTCGTGGTCGCAGGAGGCTCGAAGACCGATGAGCGCGCAATCCTCGACCTGGTGGAGGGTGCGATGGAGGGGGGTGCCGCAGGCATATCGATCGGGAGGAACGCCTTCCAGCATCCGGCTCCCGACCGCCTGATCCGGGCCGCGGCGCTGATCATCCACGAAGGCAGGTCGGCAGAAGAAGCGATGGAGATTTTGAGGACGTGATGAGATGATTGGAAAAGAGATCCGCCTCGAGCGGATAATGGACCGGAACACCGGCCGCGCCGTGATCATTCCGATGGATCACGGGTTCACGCTGGGCCAGATCGACGGGCTCTGCGATATGACCGAGACCGTCAGCGCGGTGAGCGAAGGGGGAGCAAACGCCATCGTCCTCCACAAGGGCATGGTGAAGGGAGGGCACCGGAAGCGCGGAAAGGATATCGGCCTCATCGTCCACCTCTCCGCGAGCACGTCGATGAACCCGGACCCGAACGATAAGGTCATCGTCTGCACCGTGGAGGAGGCGGTCGCGCTTGGCGCGGATGCGGTCTCGATCCACATCAACCTCGGCGCGCCCAATGAATCGCGGATGCTCGAATCGGCGGGCGACGTGGTGCGGGACTGCAACCGCTGGGGGATGCCCCTCCTGATCATGATCTACCCCCGCGGCAAGGGGATCGATCCCACCTCGCCGCAGGCGATCGGGCACTGCGTCCGGGTGGCGGAAGAACTCGGTGCGGACCTGATCAAGACCGTCTACACCGGCGACCCTGAGACGTTCCGCCGGATCACGGCCGCCTGCTCGGTGCCGGTGATGATCGCCGGCGGTGAGAAGGGCGGGGATCTTGAGACGCTCACGACTATCCAGGATGCAATCGGGGCGGGCGCGGCAGGCGTCTGCATGGGCAGGAACGCCTTCCAGCGCGAAGACCCGGCCCGGTTCATCCGTTCAATCTGCCGGGTGGTACATGAAGGCGTAAGCCCCGCCGACGCACTGGGGACGGAGCGATGAAGCAGTTCTGGGTCAATATCAGGCCGTGGAGGAAGGACCTCGCGACGACCGCGATCGAGAGCGGCGCGGACGTTCTGGTCGTCGACGACGCAGAACGCGTGCGTGAGCTCGGCCGGGTGACGACCGTCGCGGAGAACGGCGACCTCGTCCCCGGAAAAGATGTCTTCGAGGTCGAGATCACCGATAAGGCCTCCGAGGAGGAGGCTCTCCGGCTCTCGAAGCAGGGCTATACGATCGTCCGGACACGGGACTGGACGGTCATCCCGCTCGAGAACCTCGTCGCGCAGTCGGACCGGATCGTCGCCGCGGTCACGAACGCAGAAGAGGCAACGGTCGCCCTGACCGTCCTCGAGCGCGGGACGGCGGGCATTCTCCTCTCGACCGACGACCCGGCGGAGATCCGGCGGGTGGCGGAGGCAGTCGCGGGCGCCGGTGCCGGGGTCCCGCTCACGGTCTTCGAGGTGACCCGGATCGTCCCCGTCGGGATGGGCGACCGGGTCTGCGTCGACACCTGCTCCCTCCTCGCCGACGGGGAGGGGATGCTCGTCGGCAACACCTCCTCGGCGTTCCTGATGGTCCACCCCGAGACCCTGGAGAACCCCTACGTGGCCCCGCGCCCCTTCCGGGTGAACGCCGGCGCGGTCCACGCCTACATTCTCCTCCCCGGCGGGAAGACGGCATACCTCGCCGACCTCGCGGCCGGGGATAAGGTGCTCGTCGCGGAGCATACCGGGTCGACCCATGATGCGGTCGTCGGCAGGGTGAAGATCGAGCGCCGCCCGCTTCTCCTCGTCGAGGCGAAGGCCGGCGATGCAGCGGTGAGCCTGGTCCTCCAGAACGCCGAGACGATACGGCTTGTCGCGGAGGACGGTTCGGCCGTATCGGTCGCGAGCCTCGCGGTCGGCGATAAAGTGCTCGGCAGCATCGCGGAGGGCGG
>JAEWMO010000059.1 GCA_023457135.1 Methanobacteriota archaeon
GGTTGTTTCGAGAGAACAGAGAGCCTCAGGCGAGATTCGAACTCGCGACCTCGTCCTTACCAAGGACGCGCTCTACCGGCTGAGCCACTGAGGCGCCGTGCTTCGGATACGGCTGGATGCGCTCTGCAGAGTTATCCCGCAAACCTTCCGCAAATGCTTCGCATCGTAGGAGCGAAGACATCAGGAAAGTTGCTTGAAGTGCCCCCGCCCGGATTTGAACCGGGGACAACCAGATCTTCAGTCTGGCGCTCTCCCAGTCTGAGCTACAGGGGCTCCTGCCTTACAATGTTGTCTGTTGTCCCTAATAAACTCTATGCCTCCGGGGTGTGCCGACCCTGTGCCGGGCGGCAGGACGAGCGGGCCCCAAAGCGCCTGTTTATCACGTCGCAGGCCGATATATAAACAATGGACCGGAGCGATAAGAAACCGGATGGCCGGGGCGCAAACCTGATGCAGGCGCTCTCCGGGCGGACGGAACACGTCGTGCACCTCACGCACAACGACCTCGATGCCGTCGGGAGCGACGCCATCCACCGGAGGAAATACGGAGAGGTCTTCACCGTCTGGTCTCCGGTCGGCAAGTTCCTCGCGAACTTTGACGCCGTGGCCGGCTCGCCGGGGCGGGGCGACCTCCTCAGCATATCGGATATCGGCTACCAGCAGGGCGTGGAGCAGCGGCTCGCCAAAGCGCGGTCGAACGGGTGGCGGATCGAGTGGCGGGACCACCACCGCTGGAAGGACGAGGAAGTCCGGGCCGTCGAGAAGAAGACGAGCCTCCTCCGGGTCGATGTCTCTACCTGCGCGACGGGGCTTGTCGCCCGCGACCTCGCCGGCGGCGATCCGGTGGCGGAGGAGATCGCGCGGGTCGTCTGCGACTACGACCTCTGGAAGCACCAGGACCCCCGCTCGAAGGTCCTCGGCCAGGTGGTGATGCAGAAGGGCTTCCGGGAGTACGTCCGGGACAACCTCGTTCAGGGCACGATCCTGGATGCGAAGATCGAGAGCGAGTACGAGCGGATCGTCCGGGAGATGGAACGGGATATCAAGAAGAGCCTCCGGCACACCACCATCATCGAGAACGGCCGTTACCGGATAGCCTTCGCACCCCTCTACGGCTACCCGAGCGAGACTGCCCACGCCATCCGCGACGAACTGAAGACCGATATCGAGGTGGTCGTCTCCGGAAACGGCCGGTTCTCCATCCGCTCCGTCCCCCCGGTCAGCCACCTCATCGCCCGGGCCTTCTCCGGCGGCGGCCACCCCCACGCGTCGGGCGGTTCGTTTCAGTTCAGCCTCGTTGACCGCCTCCTCTTCTGGCTCCTCAAGCGGAACCGGCACTACCGGCTCCTGGCGGAGGCCGCGGATTCTATCGCGGAATGAACGCCCGGTCGACGAGGCCTTTCCAGTACTCCGGGCAGTTCTCCTCACAGTAGCCGCCGACGCTGAGCATATCCGGGTCGGCGAATGCGGCGGCGGCCGCAAGGTCTTCCTCCTCCGGGTCGAGCAGGATAAGTTTCCTGACCCGGAACCGCTCCATCAGGTCCTCGGCCCGGCCGATCTCCTCTGCCGGGAGGATGAGTTCGCCCTGGTACTCGAGCAGGAGTTCGAGGTCGAACCCCCCCGGGCTCCGGGGGAAGAAGAGGATCTTTCTTGACGCAAGGGTCTCGAGTTCGATCGGGTCCGCCGTATCCGCGATAAGGACGTGCCCCTGCACGCCCGCGTCCCGCATCTCCCGTGCGAGCCGGGCATATCCGGCGGCGATCGTCTCCGAGAACTCTTCATCGTCTCCCATGTAGCCGTCCCGGAATCCGAGCATGTGGGGGGCGGGGAGGGAGACCCGGGCCTCTTTCCGTCTCGCCCGGATGAACCGTGCGTCGGCGGCCACGGCCTCCGGGTCGGTCCCCGGCTCCCCGACGAGCACCCCGTCTTTCATGCCGACGAAGGCTTCCCGCCACCGCTCATCGTAGAAGAGGCCGCCCGCTGCCGGGAGAGCCACGCCCTCCTGGGCGTCGAGCGAGCGGCTGAGCCGGTAGGTCGTGAGGTCCGCCTCTTCACCCTTTACACTCTTCAGCCACTCCGCGAGTTCCGGAACCCCCGGCATCCCGACCTCGGAGCCGAAGGACCGGACCGGTATCGTAATACGTCGTGCCATGCGCTGGTATCTTTATTAGCATCGCAACCAGAGTAGATAAGGATGAGTGGTAAGCCGTTGCTGGTAACGTGCGGGCTCCCGTATACGAACGGTCCCTGCCATATCGGGCACCTGCGGACCTACGTGCCGGCGGACTTTTATGTCCGGTATATGCGCCGGTCCGGGGAGGAGGTCGTCTTTGTCTGCGGTTCCGACAACCACGGAACGCCGATCGTGATCAGCGCCGAGCAGGAGGGCTCGACACCCCGCGCCCTCTCGGAGCGCTATCACGAGCACTTCTACGAGACGTTCCGGCGGATGGACGTCGTCTTCGACCGGTTCGGGATGACCGACGATGCCATGAACCACGAGACCACCCGCTCGATCGTCGAGCGGCTCATCGCGAACGGCTATGTCTACTCCCAGACCGTCAGCCAGAGTTACTGCCCGCAGTGCGAGCGGTTCCTTCCCGACCGCTACGTGGAGGGTATCTGCCCCCACTGCGGGGCCGTCGCCCGGGGCGACGAGTGCGACCAGGGGTGCGGGCAGCATCTCGAGCCCGGCGAGATCAAGGACGCGGTCTGCAAGGTCTGCGGCGGGAAGGCGGAGTACCGGGAGCAGGAGCACTACTTCTTCAAACTCTCGGCCTTCCGCGACTTCCTCCTTGAATACCTCCCGGACCTCCGGGGCACCTCGACCGCCCGGAACTATGCCCTCGGCTGGGTGAAGGAGCTCCTCCACGACTGGTGCATCACCCGGACGCTCGACTGGGGTGTGAAGTTCCCCGGACGTGACGACCTCGTCGTCTACGTCTGGGTCGATGCCCCCATCGGCTACATATCGTTCACGAAGGAGTGGGCGGAGGCGGCGGGAGCCGACTGGAAGGACTACTGGTGCGGCGACGAGACAGGCGTCACGCACTTCATCGGCGGGGACATCATCTACCACCACTGCATCTTCTGGCCGGCCCTCCTCAAAGGAGCTGGCTACGGCCTCCCGCACGCGGTGGTCGCGAGCGGCATGGTCACGATCGAGGGCCGGAAGTTCTCGAAGTCCCGCGGCTACGTCGTCTGGACGAACGACGACTACCTCGACCAGGGCCTCCCGGCGGACTACCTCCGCTACTACCTCCTCTCCTACACGAACCATACGAAGGAGCTCGACTTCTCCTGGAAGGTCTACGCAGACCGCGTGAACAACGAGATCGTCGGGACGCTCGGGAACTTCATCTATCGGACGATGTACTTCGCCGAGAAGGAGTTTAACGGCGTGCCGGACCTGGCCCCGCGGCAGGTGGTCATCGACGAGATCGAGCGGTCGCTTTCCATCGTCGATGCCGGGATGCGGGACTACGACTTCAAGAACGCTGTCGACGCGATGATGGCGCTCGCGTCGTTCGGGAACTCCTACATCCAGAATAACGCTCCCTGGAAGCTGGTCAAGGAGGACCGGGCGGCGGCGGAGCAGGCGATCGCCGACTGCCTCCAGATCGTGAAGGCGCTCGCCCTCGTATTCCAGCCCCTGATGCCCGATTCGATGCAGCGGGCCTGGACGATGCTCGGCTACGCCGACGAGATTGCCGACCACCCGATCGCCGAGGCCACGACGCCGCTCGGTGCCCGTCCCCTGCCGAAGCCTTCCACTCTCTTTGCAAAGATCGAGAAGGAGCAGGTCGCCGAACTCGAGAAGACCCTCAACCTGCGGGTCGAGAAGGCAAAGGCGGCCGCCGAACCGAAGATGCCCACCGTCTCGATCGAGGAGTTCGGGAGCCTCGACCTCCGGACGGCGAAGGTGATCTCGGCCGAACCGATCAAGGGCTCGAAGAAACTCTACAAACTCATCGTCGACCTCGGCGGCGAGAGGCGCCAGGTCGTCAGCGGGATCGCCCAGTTCTATAAGCCCGAGGAACTCGTGGGCCAGGACGTGGCGATGATCGCAAACCTCGCCCCCGCAAAGATCCTCGGGGTCGAGAGCCGGGGGATGATCCTCGCCGCCGGCGACGAGGCCTCTCTCCTGGTCCCCCTCCGCCCGGTCAAGCCGGGGACGAAGGTCCGCTGACCGGGACGACCCGGTCAATCCTGTTTTTCATCGAGAACCGATCGTAGACGACGATCCGCCACTCCCCGCCGGGCGAGAACGGGCGGACGCCGGGGTGATAGGCGTCCGTAAAGACCATATCGGGCTCGTCGGTGATCCAGTAACCGGACGCTGCCGGGTCGTCTATGGGGAGATAAAAGATGTATGCAGCCCTTCCTTCTGCGAGGGTCGTGTTCCGGAGGATGGCGGTCTCCACGTTATGGAGAATCCCTTCAGGATCGGTGAGGTAGACCCGGCACTCCGTGAGGTTGATGCCGTCCCCGGTCATCCGTATCACCGGTGTCCCGGCATAGCCGGCGACGGCCTCCACCGGGGAGGCGGAAGAGACCCCCGGGACCGTGAGCCCCGTACCCTCTCCCGGCGGGAGAATAACCCCGGCGACGACGGTCATCATCACCGCGGCTATGATGATGGCACCGACCGTCGCCGTTCCTGTGGAGATGGGGCCCTGCTTCACGAGCAGCCATTGGTCACCACGTTATATTTGAAACTATGGGTGGAGCGGGCCCTGAGGGACCCGATACAGGTATTTCTCAAAACAGAGATCAAACTCTTGATCTCCTTACGAAGCCTGGCGGCTTCTCAAACTCCGGCCCAAAGAGCCATTGTCTTTCGCGGCTTCGCGCCTTCGCGTGAGTTAATCCGGGTGGATACCAACAGAGTCTCACGCGAAGCCGCGAAGAACGCGAAGTGCGACGGTTCGAAGCGCGACTGGCCGAAGGGCAGGAGCGTGAGCACCGAAGGTGCGAAAAACCGGAGCATGAGAAGCCATCAGGCTTCGAAAGGAAGTCGATGGTTTAACCTTGTGAGGATGGTCTCAATGATTCTAGCGAAGTACCAGGTTTGAAAGAGCGAGGGAGTCAGTCCGGGCATCTAGAGCCGGTCGAGCGCCTCTCTCCCGGTCATACCGACGGCAACGCCGCGTTCGCATGCATGTCTGTTCGCCCCTTTGATCTCGCCGCGGAGGAGGTCCTCGACGGTCTCGATCGAGGATGCGCCTCCTGCGGGTTTGACACGGGCCGCGGGGTATCCGAACTTCTCAAGTGCATCGACGTCGAACGCGCCGCAACCGACCATGCCTGCATCGGTCACCACCGCCACGAGGTTTACCGGGCCGAGGGGGATGACGTATCCGTCGGCGTCTTTGCCGGTCAGCCTGACCGTTTCGTGCTTCATGTGATGTGGTTAGCCACCTACTGCTATCAACCTCGCGCCTGGAGCCGGAGAGGTGCGTTCGTCAGCATGGCATGCGGCGAGGAGTTTCACTTACGGCAAATGGCTCTCAAAAATGAACGGGCCTGGAGGGATTCGAACCCCCGGCATCCGGGTTAGAAGCCCGGCGCTATGTCCTGGCTAAGCCACAGACCCCTGTGGTATACCCATACATTTTGGTTGTCCGGGGATATTAAC
>JAEWMO010000060.1 GCA_023457135.1 Methanobacteriota archaeon
CCGGGCAGCCTCCATCCCGGCGCCTTTCAGGAGAGAGGGGTAGTACCGGGCGACATACTCCTTCACCATACGGCGGGACGAGAACCTGGGGCCGTTCGTCTTGATCGACTCCTTCATCATCTTCACCCAGCCGTGGGGAACATCGTCGATGGAGCGGTTGTAGTAGAGCGGGACGACCTCCTTCTCCAGGATGTCATAGATTGCCGCGGCATCGACGGCGTTCCGCTTCTCGCCGTCTGCCGCCTCGTTCCCGAACGCCCACCCGTTCCTGCCGTTGTAGCCCTCGATCCACCAGCCGTCAAGGATGGAGAGGTTCAGGACCCCGTTCAGCGCTGCCTTCATGCCGCTCGTACCGCTCGCCTCCATCGGGGGCAGGGGGTTATTCAGCCAGACATCGACGCCGTGCACCAGGTACCGGGCAACCTGCTCGTTATAGTCCTCGATGAACGCGATCCGTCCCCCGAACTCGGGCCGCTGGGTATAGCGGTAGATCTCCCGGAGCACCTGCTTGCCCTCGTTGTCGGCCGGGTGGGCTTTGCCGGCGAAGAGGATCTGGACCGGATACCAGGGATTGTTCAGGATCCGCTTCAACCGGTCCAGGTCCTCGAAGATGAGGTGCGCCCGCTTGTAGGTCGAGAACCGCCGGGCGAACCCGATTGTCAGGACGGAGGGGTTGAGGAACGCCCCTTCGGCCGCGGGGTTCAACGCTCCAGACCGGTGCGTCGCCCACTTCACCCGTTCCCGCTCCCGGATCCGGTTGAGGAGTTTCGCCTTCAGCCAGAGATGGAGCTGCCAGAGTTCGCTGTCCGGGATCTCGTCGATGAGTTCCCAGACCACCGGGTTGTCGTGGTCCGCGAGCCAGTCGGGGGAGGTCGGCCCGATATGCCGGTCGTAGAGTTCTTTCATCCGCGGATTCAGCCAGGTCGGCACGTGAACGCCGTTCGTGACATAGTCGATAGGCACCTTCGTCCCCGGGGGGCCGGGCCACAGGCACTTCCACATATCGCAGGCGACGGCCCCGTTTGCGCGCGAGACGCCGTTGTGGTGCGCCGATGCACGCAGGGCGAGCGCGGTCATGTTGAAGCCCGAAGAGGGGTTCTCCGGGTGGACGCCGAGCTGCAGGAACCTGAGCCTGTCGATGCCGAGCGCCGGGTAGTAGGTCCTGAAATACCGGTCGATGAGGTCGACGGGGAAGACGTCGTGGCCTGCGGGAACAGGCGTGTGCGTGGTGAAGACCGACGTCGCCTGCACCTCGGCGAGCGCCTCCTCAAACTCCATCCCGCGCTCGACACGCTCGCGGATCCGCTCGAGAAGCGCGAACGCCGGATGGCCTTCGTTCAGGTGCACCGCCGCATACTCGACGCCGAGAGCATGGAGCACTTTTCTCCCGCCGATGCCGAGGACAATCTCCTGCCGGAGGCGCTGCTCCCGGTCCCCGATGTAGAGCCGGGACGAGATCCCCCGGTTTTCGGGATCGTTGCAGGGGGTATCCGTATCCAGGAGGTAGAGCGGGATCCTGCCGACCTGGACCTTCCAGACGGCGACGTAGATGGGCGGGTCGATATGCGGGACCCGGACCACCAGGTCTTCGCCGGTCGCATCGCGCACCCGGGTGATGGGCGCGGTGGCGTGGTCGAGCGGCTGGGTGGTATCTTCCTGCCAGCCGTCGGGGTTGATCCGCTGGTGCAGGTAGCCCTGCGAGTAGAGGAAACCGACGGCAACCATCGGGAGGCCGAGGTCGCTCGCCTCTTTGAGGTGGTCGCCGGCGAGGAAGCCAAGCCCGCCCGCGTAGATCGGGAGCGAGTGGTGAAGTCCGTACTCCGCCGAGAAGTAGGCGACGGTGAGCGGAGGGCGGCCGGCGTACTCCTCGGAGAACCAGGTCCCGGTGGCGCTCATGTACTTCCTGAACCGGCGCATAACAATGTCATAGCGGCGAAGGTAGGCAGGGTCCCCTACAGCGCGTTCAAGGAACTCCGCCGGTATCTCGCGGAGCATCCGGAGCGGGTTGTGGACGCTTGCTTTCCATGCCTGCTGGTTCAGCTGCTTGAAGAGTATCCGGGCCTCCGGGTTCCAGCTCCACCAGAGGTTGTATGCGAGGTCGACAAGCCCGGAGATGCGTTCCGGGATGCGGCCGAACTGATCGTGTGGTAAGTCCCGCATGAATTCTGTCCCCTTTTGGTGGAGTACTGTCCATGTTTATTATTATATATGTTTGTGTATTTTTGAAATGGTTCCGTGGAATTGGAAAATCTAAAAAATGCTCGGTTTTACGGGAGTGAAGAGTCGGCGAAACCGACGCGGTCTGCGGCAGACGGAATGCCCGGAAGTCCCGAAGGCGGAGCCTGCGATCTCTTCGGGGGTCAGGAGCCACTCCCGGCCTGCGGCCTGCCGTCAGCCGGAGCCCTCTCCGGTCCCCTCATCTCCTCCCGTAGAGCCCCGTCACTTCGGCGAACTCCCGCATGCTCTCCTCGCCCGCCTGCTCCGGCCGGAGCCGCCACTCCCAGTTGCCTTCCGTCGTGCCCGGCCGGTTCATCCGGGCTTCGCCGCCGAGGCCGAGGATGTCCTGCATCGGGATGATGACGGTATCGGCGGCGGAGAGCATCGCGAGACGTACGATGATCCGGTGCACCTGGTCGGCGTTCACCGGCCCGCCTATGTAGCGGAAGATGCTGTCCCTCAGGCCGTCGGAGACCTCGTGCTCGAACCACCCGCGGATCGTGTTGTTGTCGTGCGTCCCCGTGTAGACGACAGACCCTTTCGCAGCATTGTGGGGGGCGTGCGGGTTCCCCCCGACGTCGCCGTCAAAGCCGAAGGTCAGGATCTTCATCCCCGGAAACCCGAAGTGGGCCATCATCTCGTGGACGTCGGAGGTGATGTAGCCGAGGTCCTCGGCGATGATGGGGAGGCACGACCTGCTCCGGGCAAGCAGGGTGAAGAGTTCCCGGCCGGGCGCATCGACCCAGCGCCCGTTCTGCGCGGTCTTCTCGCCGGCAGGCACCTCCCAGTACTGCGCGAACCCCCGGAAATGGTCGAGGCGCAGCCGGTCGACGAGGGCAAGCGTGCGGTCGATCCGGCTCTCCCACCATGCAAACCCCTGCGCCCGGTGCGCATCCCAGTTGTAGACCGGGTTTCCCCAGAGCTGCCCGGTCTCGCTGAACATATCCGGGGGGACCCCCGAGACGAACGCAGGCTTCTTCTGCTCGTCGAGTTTGAAGAGCCCCGGGTTTGCCCAGAGGTCGACGCTATCGTAGGTGAGGTAGATCGGGATATCCCCGATGATCTGGAGGTGGCGCATCCGGCAGTGGCCTTTGAGTCTCTGCCACTGGTGGTCAAAGACGTACTGGAGGAACTTCTCCCGGAGGATCCGGTCGGCGAGTTCGTCGCCATACTTCCGCAGGGCTTCCTCGTGCCGGTCCCGGATCCCGGCCGGCCAGTCGCCCCATACCTTCCCGCCGAACCTCTCTTTGAGGGCCACGAAGATTGCGTAGTCATCGAGCCACGACGTGTTGTCCGCCGCGAAGTCCTTGTAGCGGAAGTCCGGGCCGCGCTCCTTGAACCGCGCAAACGCCTTATCGAAGAGGCCGTTCTTGTAGTCGAGGACCGCCTGGTAGTCGACCCTCTCCTCCTGGAACGCCGGAGGGTTCGCGATATCCTCGGGCGCGAGGAGACCGTCTGCGGCCATCTGCTCGGGGCTGATGAGCCAGGCGTTCCCGGCAAACGCCGAGGTGCTCTGGTAGGGCGAGTTGCTGAACGCCGGGCATGTCGGATTGAGAGGGAGGATCTGCCAGTAGCGCTGTCCGGCACGGCTGAGGAGGTCCACGAACCGGTGGGCGGCGGGGCCAAGGTCGCCGATCCCGTATGCCGA
>JAEWMO010000061.1 GCA_023457135.1 Methanobacteriota archaeon
CGTGCCCCCCTCCCCTGTCTCAACAATGGTGGGGGAGTGTTTCCCCCACCCCGCCCGGCCTTCGGCCTCCTCAGTCGCACCTGCGGTGCTCCAACTCCTGCCGTTCCGGCAGTCGTTCCCAGCCCCAAAGGGCGGGGGCAGTGCGTGGCGATAAGCGACGTTCCGGTAGGAACGACTGTCCGCAGGACAAGAGTTTGAGAAGCCATCAGGCTTCGAGGAACGGAGCTCGAGCACCGTAGGTGCGCAGTCCGGTTGAAATCCGTGGATGGGATTTGCGATGTCTTGAGGGACCACGAGATAGATAACTCGAATCTGAAAATTGGGTTATTCAAGAACAGGGCAGAAGGTGCTTAAAGGCGCTCATGTTCCTGGTTGTGATCGTGTGTCGATCGCCCGGCCCGGAAAACTTACTTCTCGCTTAGTTCTGTCTGATCCTGCAGCACCTGATAATACCGGCAGAGATCCGCGACAGGGCACCGCTCATGTTTCGGGTTCTGCGCCGTGCAGATGGCGCGGCCGTGGCGGATCAGGAGGTAGTTGATGTCCCGCCAGACCTCCTGCGGGAAGAGGGCCACCAGATCGCGCTCGATGATATCGGGGTTGGTACTGTTGGTGAACCCGATCCTCTTTGAGACCCGGCGGACGTGGGTGTCGACGGCGATGCCGACGTTGATGTCGAACGCGTGGGAGAGGACGATGTTCGCGGTCTTCCTCCCGACACCGGGGAGCGTCTTGAGTTCCTCCATCGTCCGCGGGACCTCGCCCCCGAAGTCGGCGACGAGCTTTCTTGCCGTCCCGACGATGTAGCGGGCCTTTGCATGGTGGAACCCGATGCTGCGGATGATCGGCTCCACCTCATCCGGCTCCGCGCGGGCGAGCGCCTCCGGTGTGGGGTATCGTGAGAAGAGGTCGTCGTGGACGGCGTTGACCGCGCGGTCCGTCGTCTGCGCGGAGAGGATGGTCTGGATCAGCGCTTCAAACGGGTTTGCAAACTCGATAAAATGGCGTCTCTCCCCGACGATGGGGTAGTGCTTAAGAAGCCGGCGATAGACCTCGCAGGCGGTCTCGCGGTTCATACTGATGGGGCAGGGCAGATTCGAACTGCCGTCAAAGCGTCCCAAACGCTCTAGGATGGACCAGGCTACCCTACTGCCCCAGTACCACCATATGTTGGCGAGAGAGGCAAAAATAGTTGCCGATGGGGGGATACTCAGGCCGGCAGGGGAGTCGATGGCTCTGCGCTCACGACGGTGCCCGTGCAGGCGCCCTCCACGATTGCCCGGTAGAGGTTCTCCGGGTCACGGCCGTCAAGCACCAGGAGCGGGATCCCGGACCGCTCGATGACCTTTCCCGCCACGATATCGAGGACTATGTTGGCGCCCGCGTCCAGCCGGCTCCGGGTGATGATATCGAGGAGCTCCTGCGGGGTCAGGTGCTCGTATCTGACTGCGGCGGCGTCCTTCTTCGGGTCGGCGCTGTAGATGCCGTCGATCGACGTGGCGTTGATGAGAAGGTCGGCACCGATGCTCTCGGCAAGAACCGCCGAGACCGCATCGGTCGTCTGCGCGGGGGTGATGCCGCCCATGACAACGATCTTTCCCGCCATCGCAAACTCCCGCGCTTCCGTGTAGTTCTCGGCGACGCGCGGATACGCCGCATCACCAAGTCCGGCGATGAGAAGGCGCGCGTTTAACCGGGTCACCAGGATGCCCAGTTCGTCCGCCGTCGCCTCGCCGGCACCAAGGCCGCGGGCGACCTGGATGTACCGGCGAGCCTCTCCGCCACCGCCGACGACGATATAAATCCTGCATTTTTCCGATATTTTCTTCAAAACAGAGACATACCGGCATATATTGTTCGATTCAAGCGAAGGAACCAGAACCGAGCCGCCCAGGGATATTACGATCTTCTTCATTCCACCCTATTATTATCCTCAAGATCACTCATATACCTGTTGTGAAGAGGCTGCACTGCCCCGTATGCAACGCTCCGGAAGTCTACCCGATTGCCGGGGGCTATATCGGCTGGGTCTACCGCTGCAAGCGTTGCGGGTATCGCGGGGCGCTGGTCATCGAGTACGACGATGAAGATGAGGG
This sequence comes from Methanobacteriota archaeon, assembly GCA_023457135.1. Classification (GTDB taxonomy): domain Archaea; phylum Halobacteriota; class Methanomicrobia; order Methanomicrobiales; family Methanoculleaceae; genus Methanoculleus. The sequence continues at coordinate 2,097 of JAEWMO010000061.1, forward strand.
GCAGGACGGCCGGTAACCCCGACCACAGGGATAAATATCATGCTCCCTTCACTCTCACGCGGTGGTCATATGCACGAGGCGCGACTCTACCAGAAACTGGAGGAGAGTACTGTCCACTGCTCGCTCTGCGCCCACCGGTGCAAAATCCGGGAGGGCAGGCAGGGGGTCTGCGGCGTTCGCATCAACCGCGGCGGTACGCTCTATGCCGCAACCTTCGGCAAAGTCATCGCCGAGGCCGTCGACCCCATCGAGAAGAAGCCGCTCTTCCACTTCCTGCCCGGGACGCTCTCGTATTCGCTCGGGACCATCGGGTGCAACTTCCACTGCGAGCATTGCCAGAACTGGCATATCTCCCAGCAGACGCTGGAGATGCAGTCGCTCCGGGACCTCTCCCCCGAAGAGGGTGTGGCACGGGCGCTTGCAAGCGGTTCTGCAAGCATTGCCTGGACCTACAACGAGCCGACCATATGGCACGAGTACCCGCTTGCGATGGGGACGCTTGCACGCGAGCGGGGGCTCGGGACCGTCTACGTCACCAACGGGTATATCACGGAGGAAGGGCTTCGCGACCTGGTCCCCATGCTCAACGCCTTCCGCGTCGACCTCAAGTCGTTCTCGGACACCTTCTACCGGAAGGTCTGCGGGGCGAAGCTGCAGCCCGTCCTCGACGCGACGGCGCTTGCAAAGGAGCTCGGCATGCACGTCGAGACGGTCACGCTGGTCATACCCGGGCAGAACGACTCCATGGAGGAGATGGAGGCGCTTATCCGGTGGGTGCTCGACAACCTCGGCCCCGACACGCCGATGCACTTCACCCGGTTCCACCCCGATTACAGGATGCAGGACGCACGGCCGACCGCAGTAAAAGCGCTTGAGAAGATCTACGAGCGTGCGCGCGATATGGGCATCCATTATCCGTATCTCGGCAACGTCGGAAACCACCCTTACGAGAACACCTACTGCCCCGCCTGCGGCAGCCCTGTCATCGAACGGTCGGGCTACGCCATCCGGATGCGGGGGCTTGAAGACCATACCTGCACGGAGTGCGGCGGGCGCATCGAGTATGTCTCGCAGATCGACTGATCACGGCGCACGGAGGTTCCTGACCGACAGGATGCTCGGGACGCTCACCCGCTACCTCCGGTTCATGGGCTACGACACGATGAGCGCAAACAGCCTCACCCCCGGCAGCAGCCGGGAGGATACGCTCCTCCTTGAGATCGCCGCAGAGGACGACCGGATCCTCCTGACCCGGGACCGGGAACTCGCACGGCGGGGCGGTGCCCGGACCGTCTACATCGATTCCGAGGCGATCATGGACCAGATCCGCCAGATTGCCAACCTCGGCCTCATCGAGCCGGCAGTCCGGATGAGCCGCTGCTCGCTCTGCAATACGCGCCTGCGGCCCGCAACCTCCCGGGAGATCCGGGAGGCTGCCTACGCCCCGCGTGAGATCCGGGGGCGGGAATTTTCATGGTGCCCCGCCTGCCGGAAGCTCTACTGGATGGGCTCCCATAGTGACCGCCTGGAAAAATGCCTGAAAGAGTCCCTATCTTCCTGACCGGAGATCGACTCTCCCGGTTTTACGAAATCGTCAATTTCCGGAGATTTTCGAAGAATTCCGGAAAGATATATCTACGTTCAGCGGGTATGAAGCCCGCTGATCTTCGGTCAGTCGGTCTGATATTTTGACTACCTGATGCCGGATATCCGGTGTAGGAGGAGATGCGGTTTCGCCCGGGCTCCTTCGGGCCGGCCTCCGCCTTGAGGGACGGCATCGGGGCAGATAATACGGGGGAGCTTATGGAACAATTAAAGATAGCATTTTTCTGCTGGGAATCGCTTTACGCGGAACGGGTCGGCGGACTTGCAAATGCGGCGACCCATCTCGCCGAGACACTGGCCCAGCACCACGAAGTCCATTTCTTTACACGGGGAGAGGGGAGAGACGTCGAGATCAACGGTGTCCGGTATCATTACTGCCGGCCCGCAGGAGAGGATATCGTCCGGTACTGCTCCGATATGAGCCGGAGAATGATCGACCGGTTCGACGAGTTCGATACACCGTCGTTTGACCTCCTGCATTTCCATGACTGGCACGTGGTCGATGTGCTCCACCGGCTCAGGGAACGGGAGACCATATTCACCTACCACTCGACGGAGTTCGGGAGAAACGGGAATGCTCCAAGCAGCAGGTGGCCGTTCCCTGAGATATCGGGGATTGAACGTTACGGCGGATCGATCGCAAAACGCGTGACGGCGGTCTCCTCGACCCTCCGCCGGGAGGCCATGGACCTTTACAAGATCCCCGACTGGAAGATAGACGTCGTGCCGAACGGCATCGTGCCCGCTCATTACCAGGCCCGGGTCGATCCGGCGGAGGTGAAACGGCGCTACGGGTTTGACCCGGACTCGCCGCTCATCCTCTTTATCGGAAGGCTTGCGTGGCAGAAAGGGCCGGATATGCTGGTGGACGCAGTTCCGCGCCTCCTCCGGGAGCATGCAGAGAACGAGGTCGCCTTCATCGGCGACGGACAGATGCGACGGGCCCTTGAGGCCCGGGCCCGGTCGCTTCCCGTCCGTTTCCTCGGCCGATTGTCCGATACCGAGTATGTGACCCTCCTCAACGCAAGCGACACCGTCGCCATACCGAGCAGAAACGAGCCGTTCGGCCTCGTGCTCCTTGAGGCCTGGAGTGCCGGCCGGTGTGTCGTCGCATCCGACGTCGGCGGGTTGTCCGAGAATATCGAGCACGGGGCCGACGGGGTCAAGGTGCAGCCGCATCCGGACTCGATCGCCGAAGGGCTCTCCCTTGTGGCGGACAGCCCCGGAAAAGCGCTGTCGATGGGGCAGAAGGGGCTCTCCAAAGTGAAGAGGTGTTTTGGATGGAGTCGCGTCGCAGAGCGGATGGAGGACTCCTACCACAAGATCACGGAGCAGAATACACCTCTCTGTTAATGCTCACGACAGCATGGCGGCCGTAAGATGCTCCATCAGGCGGAACGGGTCCGATGCGACGACAGGCGTCCCCGCATAAAGCTCCATCCCCCCGATATCCGATGTCCGTGAGTGGAGGTCCCCCCGGTCCACCACCCACGCGACATAATGGCCGGCCTCCTCGAGCGGCGGCATATGCACCGCCGCATTGTAACTCTGCACCCCGATGTTCCGGTAGCACTCAAGCACCTTTGCGAGTGCAGGTGCAAGGTCGCGCGGGGATTTCGTGATGATCACGACCTCGTGCTCCTTTCTCGGGGTGAGGTGCGCCATGATCCGGGCGTTCCGGTAGACGAGCCCGAGACCCACGGCAGTATGAACCTGGAAGAGGTCGTCGTAGTACTCGGTGCCGTAACGGCACCGGTACTCCTCCCTGACCTCCTCCAGCTGTGCCGGGGCGGCATACAACTGGTGGGTGAGCAGAATCTGGGCGTGGTTGTGCACGATGCTCGCCCCCGCACGCCAGAGGAAGTTCCAGATGAGGAAGGGATGGACAGCTGCCGGGTGCGCACGGTTGGCCTCCTGGCACCACCGGATGCCCACGCTGATCATATCGGCAATCTCCGGCTCCGCAATGATGTAGGGGTTGTTCTCTTTCGCGATGATGATCGCATGGAGATAGTCGTACTTGGCGATGTTGCTTGCTGTAACCCAGTGGTCGCCGTCGATCCTCCCGAACGTATCGGCGGGAGTTTCCTCGAGAGGGTTTGCAAACGGCCCCCCTTCCGCAAGCGCCTGCACGTCGTGGGTCTCCTCGGCCCGGGGGGTCAGTACCGGGCGGCGTGCCCTGACCGAGTTGAACAGCGTACTCTCGCCGGTCTGGTTGTTGGTCACCCTGACGATCTGCTGCGCCTCGATATCGCCGTACTTCTCCCGCACCCACTCGCGCATTGCTTCGGGGAAGACCAGGTGCCCGGGTTCGACGTACCAGGAGTAAATCCGGGAGACGAGGTCTTCCAGATCCGGGGCGAGTTCCTGCACGATAGCCGGGAGCCTGGTGATATCAAGTTTGACCTGAACCTGAACCATAGGGTTCCCGTATGCCCGGGTCACACCGATAAAGATTCGCATCGTCCGGTCCGGCAGCATCTCCGGTCACGCCGCGTATCAGACAGAACGGAAATATATTGGTCCCTCGTGAGAATATACTGTTGTAAACTCACGGGATTCCGTTCGGAGACTCCGGCGCGCACTCTACGGGAAAAGGACATGGCATTCTTTGACAAATTTCGAACGAATATCGAGGGATTGCGGCAGGCAAAGGACTACCCCGGCCTGATCGAGATCCTTGCCGGCGAGGATCCGGCGATGCGCGGCGATGCGGCGCGGGCTCTCTGTGCTCTCGGTGTCCCCGCTATTCCCGACCTTCTTCGCGCCCTCTCCAGTGCCGGGTCGGGTCCACGGGCACGGGCGGCGGAAGCCCTCGTTTCAACCGGCAACCCCTCCATCCCGCTGCTCCTTGCCCTTATCCTTCGGGCGGACCCCGCCCTGCAGACATCCCTCTCCCGCGCAATAGCAGGGGCAGGCGACGGGATGGTTGAGGCGCTACTGCCTGCCCTGCATCACCAGCAGCCGGCAGTCCGGCGTGCCGCGGTGATTGCTCTTCGTGAGAGCGGTCGGAAAGTCGTGCCGCATCTTGCACAGGCGCTCCGCGACGGCAACCGTCCTGTCCAGAAAGAAGCGGCAAGCGCGCTTGCCGGGCTGCGGTGGGCGCCCGAAGACCTCCGGGAGAAGATGGAGTTTTATCTCCTCCTCGAAGACTGGGGAGAACTCGCAAAACTCCAGGGGGCAGCTGTCCCCGCCCTTCAGAAGGCTCTCGGCAGCAGCGAACGCAGGATCCGGTGCGAGTCGGCACGGGCGCTCGGGAAGATCCGCGACAGCCGTTCTGCCCCGGCCCTGGTAAAGGCGGTGAAGGATCCCGATACGGATGTTCGAGTATGCGTCGTCGAGGCGCTCGGGCGGGTGGGCGACGATCGGGCGAAACCCGTGCTGGTCGAAGCCCTCAAGGACCCCAACCATCGGGTGCGGATGGAGGCGGCATGGGCGCTCGACCGGCTGGGCTGGGTGCCGCAGAGCGACCTCGCAAGAGCAGAGTACCTGATCGCGGGCGAGCAATGGAACAAACTCGTCCGGATGGGACAACCGGCCATTATACCGCTGATCCGGGCCCTGGAGGTGGAATATTCGGGGGTCCGCACCGGTGCGAGCGAAGCCCTGCGGCAGCTGGGTCAGCCTGCACTCAGCGCCCTGAGCGCCGAGGCCGCGTGCAAGGATCCTGCGCGCAGACAGCGGGCCCAGACAGCTCTCGAGTACATCCGGCGGCGGCAGGGAGAGACCTCCCTGAAGCAGCCCGCACCGGAAGACTCCTCCCGGTACGAGAAAGAGTTCCAAGAGGGGCTTACCACCCAGAAACGGTTTGAGAAACAGTTCGGGAAGCCGGTATATCTCAAGGGCGGCCCGGCCCGGAAGCCCTCGCCTGTACATGAGGCGGCATCGGTGCAACAAAGCCCGGAAGAGCCGTCCGCACAGACAGCGGGCGCCGGGCCCGAAAAACCTGTAAGTCTCAGCGATCTCATCAAAGAGAGCCAGCGGGCGGAGGCGGCGTGGGCGGAGGTCAAGGGCCGGCTCAGGACGGAGACCCCGGTGCCGGTCGAACCCATAGCGCTCGACCAAATCATCCCGCTTGAGTTCGAGCAGGCGATCGCAGAGGGTGATGAGCCTGCCAGGCGGGAGGAGGAACCCGTCCGCCGTGACTCCGGAGAGGTTGTGGATGTGGAAGACCTGGATATTCCGGAACTTCCCCGGACAGCGCCGGAACCTCCCCTGGAGCCGATCCCGGAAAAGACGCCGCTTGAGCAGTGTCTTAAAGGGCTCCGGAGCAATGATGCGGCTATCAGGGCAGCGGCGGTCGCCGCCCTGCAGGGTATGGGGAAAGAGGCGGTCGGTTACCTGATCGAAGCGCTCAAAGACCCCCACCACGATGTCCGTATCGCTGCCGCAGAGGCGCTCGGCGAGATTGGGGACCCCGACGCTGTCGACCCGTTGGTCCGGGCCTCCTGCGACGCAAGAGAAGACGTGCGGATCGCCGCTGCCGGCGCGCTCGGGCGGATCGGCGACCGCCGCGGAATCCAGCCGCTCATCCGGCTCTTTAACGACAGCTACCACGGCGTCCGGGTCGCTGCGGCGGATGCCGTCGCAGCCTTCGGGCGTGATGCGCTCAGGCCGCTTGAGGGGGCGCTGGACGACCCGGTGCCTGTTGTCCGGGTGACGGCAGCAAAGGCGATAGGGCTCATCGGCGCAACCGAATCGATCCCGACCCTCATCGAGCATCTGGGGGACCCGGCGCCGGAGGTCCGGTGGAGCGTTGCCCGGGCTCTCACCGAGTTTGGCCCTCTGGCGGTCGAGCCGCTCTTCCTGGTCCTGAGGAAAGGGAAGAAGAGTATGCGCCTTGCCGCGATCGATGCCCTCTGGGAGATGCCGGGGGAACGGGCGGGCGAAGCGCTGCGGTATGCTCTTGACGACGAGGACGAAGAGGTCCGGGCTAAAGCTGCCGCCGCCCTCCGGAAACGGCAGGTAGTAGACGTGTGGCGGAGGGCGCTCGGGGGTCAGGTCCAGGATGAGGAGCATGTCGGAGATAAGAAGCAGTCGGCCTGGCACAAGGATAAAAAGGCGTTCGAGCGTTCTGGCCGGCAGGAGATTGACACGCTTATTGCGGCGCTTAAGTCCGATGACTGGAACACACAGCTTGGCGCTGCGACACGCCTCATCATGATGGGCCGCCCTGCCGTGGACGGCCTCATCCGTGCACTCAGGAATGAGGACCCGGAGATCCAGACCGCCGCAGCGAGCCTCCTCGGAGAGATGCGCGAAACCGCTGTCGAACCGCTCATGGGTGCTTTAAGCGACACGGACCGGTTCGTCCGGCTCGTCGCCGCCCGCAACCTGGGTAAGATCGGGAATAAGCGAGCCATCGAAGCCCTGATCGGCTCCCTGCACCGGGAGCCCGACACCGCCGTGCGGGCAGCCGTCGCGGAGGCGCTGGGCTACATGGGGAGTCGGCAGGCGATAGAACCGCTGGTCCTGGCATTGCAGGATAGGAGCGTCGAGGTCCAGGTCGCCGCAGCGAGGTCGCTCGGCTACATCAGGGACAGCCGTGCCATCGAGCCGCTGCTCCGGACGCTCAGCGATGTGGATGACCGGGTCCGGTATGCCGCGATCGAGGCCTTAAAAGACCCCGGCGGCACGGCGCGGGACTACCTGATCGACGCGCTCCGCTCCAGAGACGAGAAGCTCCGGAAGGGAGTTGCCGAGGCGCTGGAGGCGGGCGGCTGGGAGCCGGAGACCGGCGAAGAGAAGACTCTCTACCTCATGGCCCGGGACCGGTGGGCCGGGGTGGAGCAGGTCGGCGCCGATGCGCTGCCGGTGCTCACGGAAGCGCTCTCCGACCCGTCGGTCGAGACACGGGCGAATGCCGCGAGAACGATTGCCCGGATCGGGGGAGAAGGAGCCATCGCTCCCCTCATCCTGGCGCTCCGCGATGATGCTCTCATCGTCAGGATGCGGGCCGAGCGGGCCCTGGTCGAGATGGGTGAAGCCGCTCTCCCCGCACTGGCCCTGGCCGCCGACAGGGCGGAGGAGGAGGCTCGAGCAGGGCTGCAGCGGATCATCGATGCGATCCGCGTAGATGAGGCCTCCACAGCGGAGACTTAAGGCGTCCGCCCGGCTGCCTGTCAGTAATCATACTCGTGGTGCCACCGGTCCCTGTTCGCAGCGACCAGGGCCTGCATCCGCTCGCGTATTGCGGCGTGAAGCGCCTCCTGCTCCGGGTGATTCTGCTTCTGCTCGATGGCGCGGGCGAGCTTCCTGCCGGGCTCGTGGGCCCTCCCCTCCGCAGGCACGATCGTTTCCGGGTCCCCGCCGAGCACCACGCCGACACCGCCCACGGTGTTCGCGCCGAGGGTCTGGAGAACCCTGTTTAAGTATGCCACGATCTCGTCGGCTCCCGCCCACGCTCGCTCATAGCCTTACGGGATGTCATGCGTAACGTCGATCCCGGCCCGGTACTGCCGGCCGCAGTCGCCGGGGAGCGGGTCGATGGTGAATATCTTCGTCTCGCCCGCCTGGAAACGCGGGACGAGGATGGTCTCGGTCGACCGGATCATGTTGCTCTCGTCATCGATGAGCATGAACCGGATGACGACATTTCTCCCGGGTGCCGTGCCGGTGTTGGTCACCGTCCCCGTCACAATCCAGTAGCAGGATGCGTCTGCGCGGAAACGTTTCTCCGATGCGGTAATTGTGGCCGAGAGCGATGGCTGCGGCCCGGCGGGGGTATAGGTGAGCTGAGCGGCCGGCGTCCCTTCCGGTGTCGGTGTCGGCGGCGCTTCCGTCACACCGGTCGTCGTGCAGCCTGCCACGGCAGCAGCGCCGACGAGACAGGCAAAGAGGAGAAGAACCAGATACCTCGTTTTCATGAGAGGCACTTCCTGCATGATGGTTCATCGACCGGAGGCTATATAATCGATCCGGAAGCGTATCCCGCTCAAAAACGGTGTTCCGGGATATGAGGGCGGGGGATAAATTTACATCATCTCCGGCCAAGGAGGCTGATCGGAATCGGAGGAGTGGTGATGAGCAGGGATGTTGTAGAGGCCACCGGGACCGTGAAGGTCTGCAATGCCGTAGAAAAAGAGGTGGAAGAGGTTGAAAGAGTTGTCAAATCCGATGAGGAGTGGCGGCGCCTGCTGACGCCCGAACAGTTCTCGGTTGCCCGGAAAGAAGGTACGGAGCCGGCCTTTACCGGGAAGTACTGGGACTGCAAGAAGGATGGCCTGTACGTCTGCGTCTGTTGCGGCAACCACCTCTTCTCCTCGAAGACGAAGTTTGAATCCGGAACGGGCTGGCCGAGTTTCTGGAAACCCGTATCGGACCTGAACGTAAAGACCGATGTCGATACCCGGTTCTTCATGACCCGGACCGAGGTGCTCTGCAGGCGGTGCGACGCCCACCTGGGCCATGTCTTCGACGACGGGCCGCCCCCGACCTTCAAACGCTACTGCATGAACTCGGCGTCGCTCCGGTTCGTGCCGCGGGAGGACCTGGCCCGCGGCCGGGCGCCGGAGGGATGAAAACCCGGTCACGCCGGGTTGCCGAGAACCCAGACAGGGCTCTCTTTACCGATGTTGGCCTGGAGGTAAGCACGGGCAGGGTCCAGGTCCTCCGGAACCTCGAAGAAGAGATACCCGGCCACGTACTCGCCCCGGTCGAGAACGGTCCTGGAGTACGACCCTCCCTTGCTGGTCGGGCCGGGCGATGTGAGCGGATGATAGGCCTCCGCGGCGTAATGGAGGGTGAAAGCGCTCTCTGCCGGGGTCTGGAGGCGGGTGTTGATGCCGTCTCCCTTATGGCCGAGGTGCGTCGCGCGGACAGCGGCCAGGAGGTAGGTCTTCCCTGGCTCCGCAGTATACTGCACCGGCTTTGCGCCGGTGGTCTGGAGCGTGCGCGACCAGGTTATCGGGCCGGCGATGAGCGATGCGGAGTTCTCCCCGCGGGTATCCACGTAGCAGAACCGCTCACCGGACAGCAGGGCATCGGGAAACGCGGCCTGAGGCTCTTTATCGGGCTCCATCGAGACCAGGAGCGTGTCGGGGTCGTCAGCTGCGGAGCGGTTGCAGGCTTCCAGGGCACTTAAGAGGCGTTCCGTTCCCGTAGCCAGGTGACGCAGTGCATCGTCCGTCGCACCCTGGTTCACGGGAATACCTCCGCCGAGCAGGGTGCCGGCTGCTGCAAACTCGTCGAGCGCGGCGATAAAGTGCGAGCGTATGGACTCGTTTTCAGGGGAGACCTCGAGAGCGGCGGCCTCGGCAGAGAGGTTCTCTACCAGCGAGGATAGTTCGACCGCCTTTTCCCGGAGTGCCGCATCGTCCTGTGTGTGTATGGCATGTATCTGCTCGATGGAGAGCTCCAGGAGCGGGATGCCGGCCCCGGCTACCAGCGACTCCAGCCTCTCGTCATCGCTCAACGGTTCG
>JAEWMO010000062.1 GCA_023457135.1 Methanobacteriota archaeon
GGTCGTTGATATCCTTCCCGATCTCCTCGATCTTCTCAAGCTGCCGCCGTGCATCCTCCGACGACTGCTGCGTCGAGACCGCGACCTGCTCGGTGGCCCGGATGATCTCGTCGGAACTCTTGCTGACTTCCTTCGTGGTCATCTCGACCTGGCCAACCGCCTTTGCCACCTCGCCGATGAGCGAGCGGATGGCGGTCAGCGAGGCGTTATAATCGGTCTTGACCGAGAGGAGCGGGTCGCCTGCTTCTGCATCCGTAAATGCCGTCAGGTCGCCTTTTGCCATGGCCGCGAGCGCTTTCCCGAGGTTTTCAGCGCTCGCTCCGAGTTTCTCGCTCTCCTGCTTTGCGGTCTCCATCAGTTCGCGGATCTGGTCTTCTCTCTCCCGCTGCTCTGTCCAGTCGTTCCAGACGTAGAAGGCCATCTCGATATCGCCCTTCGTGTCCAGGATCGGGATGGCGTTTAAGGTGAGATACTTCTTCACGCCGTCGGGCCACTTGACCATGACATCGGTCCGTGCGAGTTTCTTCGTCTCGTAGCAGGTGTAGAAGTGGTCGCCGTTGAGGATGGTGATATCGTAGTCGTAGAGCTTCTTTGCGAGGGTCTCCTCGCGGGTCCCCCGCCACATCCGGGCATACTCGTCGTTGATATCGATCCGGCTCTTGTCCGGGCGGAGGGTCGCGATCGCGAGCGGGTTCTGCTTGATCATCGCGTCTACCCGGTGCTCGGTCTTCCCGACCTCCTCCTTCTCGTTCTGGAGATCGGTCCAGTCGTTCCAGACGTAGAAGGCCATCTCGATGTTGCCTTTCTCATCGAGGATGGGGATGGCGTTTAACGTGAGATACTTCTTCACGCCGTCGGGCCATTTGACCATGACGTCGGTCCGTGCGAGTTTCTTCGTCTCGTAACAGGCGTAGAAGTGCTCGCCGCCGATGACTGTGATGTCGTAGTCGTAGAGTTTCTTTGCGAGGGTCTCCTCGCGGGTGCCCCGCCACATCCGGGCATACTCATCGTTGATGTCGATCCGGCTCTTGTCCGCGCGGAGGGTCGCGATTGCAAGCGGGTTCTGCTTGATCATCGTCTGGACGCGGTGCTCGACCTTCTCGGCCTCTTCCTTCTTTTCCTGGAGGTCGGTCCAGTCGTTCCAGACGTAGAAGGCCATCTCAATCTCACCCTTCGCGTCCAGGATCGGGATGGCGTTTAAGGTGAGATACTTCTTCACGCCGTCGGGCCATTTGACCATGACGTCGGTCCGCGCTCGCTTCTTCGTCTCGTAGCAGGCGTAGAAGTGCTCGCCGCCGATGACCGTGATGTCGTAGTCGTAGAGTTTCTTTGCGAGGGTCTCTTCGCGGGTGCCCCGCCACATCCTCGCGTACTCGTCGTTGATGTCGATCCGGCTCTTGTCCGGGCGGAGGGTCGCGATCGCAAGCGGGTTTAACTTGATCATCGTGTTGATGCGATGCTGAATCCGCTGGTTTTCCTCCTCCTCCTTCCGCTTCTCAGTGAGATCGTTGTAGACGATGAGGATGTTCTCTATTGCACCCTTCTCGTCGAGGAGCGGGAGGCCGTACTGCTCAAGTGTATGGATCCCTGAGGGGAGTTCGACGACGACTTCGCCGTGGGCCTGTCTCTTCTCCTGGAGAACCTGCCGGAGGCCGGAGCCTTGCTGCGATACGATCTTGAAGTCCCGCAGGCTCCTGCCGGCCATCTGGCTCTGGGGGATCCCGCTCATCTCTGCATACGCAACGTTTGAGGTCAGGATCTTGAACTGAGGGTCGACGACCAGGATAGGCATCGGGTTCTGCTCGATGATCTTGTCGGACTCCCTCAGGAGTGCTCTGGCCTCGTCCAGCCGGCGCCTGATTGCCTGCTTCTCTTCCTGCTTCTTGTCGAGCAGCGCGTTGATCGAGACGGCCAGGGGCCTGAACCCTTCCGGAATGCCGGCAAGGTTGATCCGTGCGGATTCGTCGCCGTCGAGTCCCGCGTGAAGTGCGGCCTCGATGGCTTCGGGCAGTACTACCGGCCCCTGTTCGCTTCCTATCGTACCCGGCACAACCGGCCCGGTAAAGAGTGCTTTTCTTCCTGGTCTGTCAATCATCGGTTACACATCCTCATCATGCTCTTCTTCCTGTTTCCAGTTCCTGAATTGCGGTTGTTATCACACGGTATTCCCGGCCGGCGTCGCTCTCGGGTGCATAGTGGGAGATGGGAATTCCCTGCTGCTGCGTCTCGTAAATGGCAGGGGAGTACGGGACTACGAACACCTGCCGGAACGCTTTCCTGACCTCGGATTCAAACGCCTTCAGCCGTTCCCGCTCCTTCTCCTCTTCAGCCGGCGGGCTGGCCGAGAAGATCCGCTTCAGAAAGAGCACAAGGCCGCCGGGCTCTGCTGCCCGATTTTCGGGGCCTTTCCAGCGAGTCAGGATGGCGAAGTCCGCAGCGACGTCCTCGCCGAGCATCTCCCTGATATCGCCAAAGACTGTTGACAGGGCTTCCATACCCCTCAGGGCGAAGGTGCCGGGGTCGAGGGTGACGACGGTATGATCTGCCGCGACGAGGCCGTTGATGACGAACTGTCCCATGCTCGGGGGTGTATCGATCAGGATGAAGTCATAGGTATCCTTCACGCGGGCGAGCGCCTCTTTGAGCACTCCTGCCCGGTCCTCGATGCCATAGAGATAGGGTTCAACCCCCACGAGATCCAGGGTTGCCGGAGCGAGATCGATCCCGGATGCCGTGGGCACGATCACGTCGTTGATCATGATGTCAGGGAACCCCTCAAAGACGCTCATGAAGACGTCGTACATGCTTATCTCAAGGCTCTCGGGGTTAACTCCGAGCCCCGTGGTGGCATTGGCCTGCGGATCGCAGTCCACGACCAGTACGCTCCTGCCGTCTTTCTGGAGGTAGCCTGCAACATTGAGGCACGATGTCGTCTTTCCGGTGCCACCTTTATGGTGGGCAAACGCTACGATTGTGATATCCAGCACCCCTCAATACCTTCTTTGCAATTAGAATTATTAAACCTATTTTATTGTGCTGCGGATGCACGAGCGGCATTCTTTATTCTGGGGATATTTGAATCTCTGATAAGTGATCCCGGCCGGATCTATTGTGCAGTTTTTTAGAAGAGGGGTAGCCGGGTGGGAAGCACCGCCGGCTGCCTTCGGCCCGGGCTCCGGTCTGCAGAGGGGCGAAGGTGTTCAGCGGGAGAATCGGGCTGCCGTGCGGCTTTCGGCAGAGATCGCGTCGCGGACTCTTCGTACACGCTCGGAGATGGACGGCCGGTAGTCGGAGCCCGATCGAGAGCCCGGCGCCCGGCCCTGTATGCTGGAGAGGAGGTTCTGGAGAAGGGCTCCGGGGTCCCTGAGCCGGTAGCAGCGTTTCATCGCCTCCGCCGCGTAGCGATCGGCTATGAACTCTTCGTCGCAGATGCGGCGGTAGTATGCCCGGTAAGCGAAGAGGATCGTCAGGACAAGAAGAGCGACGGCACCCAGTTTTGCAGCAAGGAGCCCGATGCCGGCAGCCGGCAGGAGCGACAGGATCGTTGCCGGGAGCGAGCCGATAGGGGGGTGGGGGAGAAAGGCGAGGCACGGGAGGACCGGAAGGGCCGGGAGCGCGGCGGTGAGAGAGGAGCCTTTCCTGATATGCCCTTCTTCATGGAGCAGCATGAACCGGAGCGTGTCGTCGTTTGCCCCCGCAAGGTGCCTGTCGTAGAACGCACGCCGGTAGCGGATGCAGTTGAACGCCGGGTAGGCCCGCACGGCGAACGTGAAGCGGCAGGGTACCAGCCTCGTTTTACGGCTGATCAACCCCTTCTCCTGAAGTTCCTGGAATAGCCTGTAGAGACGCGAGTCCCGGTCATCTCCGTGCATTCGAATTAAATTATATTTACCAACATATTTTAAATCTTGCCGGGCACCGGATCTCCCGATTCCGGTCTGTATCCTGATTTTAATGTCGTTTCATGGCGCTTACAGGATTCCAGGGGTTTGGTGACAGCGATCTGTCCTGCGGTGATGGACCCCCTCCCGGCTTTTACCGCGGGGGTTGGGCCGGGTGCTGCACCTATCTCCCCTGACCGATCACATTCGGTTCGCTCTCCAGGATGCCCCAAAATTCGAAACATTTGCAGCGTCCGTTTTTTTCATAATATTTTAATAATTTCAGCCGAAATTGTGAATAATTAGAGGTGAATATGGTGCCGGAAGGTTTCCGCGGCCCGCGCTGTGCCGGCGCAGGGCCCTGCCTCCGGCACTGTGAGCGGATGTCCAGGTACATGGGTTTTCTTATACTTGCCCTCGCCGCCCTTGCCGGGGCTGCCGGGTGTATCTCTACAGCGTTTGAGGAGGTGACCTACAGCGACGGCGCCCTCCGGATCCACGTGGAGAATACCGCCGGCCCCGTCGAGAACGCTGTGCTCCAGGTGACGATCATGGAGGTGGGCGCGTTTGAGCAGCACGAGGCCTTCTCGGAGGCCCGTTACATCAACCTCGACCAGGGGGAGAACGAGTACACGGTCGCAGTCGACCTCGAGCCCGGGTCGTACCGGGCCTTCCTGACCATATTCGTCGGTCAGGAGCGGAGGACCTCCGTCATCCGCGACCTGGAGGTGGCACCCTGATAACGCCGGCCGGACTTGCGGCGGCGCGGGGGCTTGAGCCGGCGGATACGGTCTTTCTCGGCGGCAGGGTCTTTAACCCGTTCACGTGTACCTGGGAGCGCACGCACTTCGCGGTGAAGGACGGCTACGTCGTCGGCCTCGGCAACTACGAGGGGAAGCAGGAGTACGACCTTGCGGGGGCCTATGTGGTGCCCGGCCTGATCGATGCCCACGTCCACATCGAGAGTTCTCTCCTCGCCCCGGCGGAGTATGCCAGGCTCGTCCTTGCCCACGGCACAACGACCGTGGTCGCCGACCCCCACGAGATAGCGAACGTCTGCGGAGTGCCGGGGATCGAGTATATGCTCGCCGAAGGGGCGCGGACGCCGCTCGATATCCTGATCATGCTCCCGTCCTGCGTCCCGGCAACGCCCCTCGATGCGGGCGGCGCGGTGCTCACGGCGGATGACCTCGCCCGGTTCCGGGGGCGCGAGGGGGTCATCGGGCTTGCCGAGGTGATGAACGTCCCCGGCGTCCTTTCCGGCGCTCCGGATCTCCGGGCGAAGATGGATCTCTTTGAGGTCATCGACGGCCATTCGCCGTTCCTCTCCGGGAAGGACCTGGACGCCTACGTCTATGCGGGGGCGGGAAGCGACCACGAGTGCACGACGCTCGCGGAGGCGCGGGAGAAACTCCTCCGGGGGATGTACATCATGATCCGCGAGGGCTCGACGGAGAAGAACCTCATGGATCTCCTGCCGCTCGTCGACGCCTGCACGGCGCCGCGGTGCTGCTTTGCCACCGACGACCGGCACGCCGATATGCTCGCCGGCGAGGGGCATATCGACGACTGTATCAGAAAAGCGGTCGCTGCCGGCCTCAAGGTCGAACTGGCCCTCCGGATGGCCACGCTCTCGGCTGCCGAGCGGTTCGGGCTCCGTGACCGGGGCGCCCTTGTTCCGGGGAGGCTCGCCGACTTCTGCGTCGTCGATGACCTCGACCGTTTCCGCATCCTCGGGACGTTCAAGCGCGGTGTTGAGGTTGCCAATGCCGGCTACCGCGAGCCCGCCTGCCCTGCGGCCCCGCTGCATGCCCGCGTCCCGGAACCCCGCGACATCCGGGTCACCGGCAGCGGGGAGGCGCGGGTGATCGGGATCGTGCCCGGCCAGATCACGACCCGCCTCCTGCGCTGCCCGGTCGACGCCGCGAATATCCCCGACACCGGCCGGGATATCCTCAAAGCCGTCGTCACCGATCGTTACCGGGCAAGCGGCTCCGGGGTCGGGCTTGTCCACGGCTTCGGCCTCAACGTCGGGGCGATCGCGGGCTCGGTCTCCCACGACTCCCACAATATCGTCGCCGTCGGGGCCGGTGACGCCGATATCGTCCGGGCTATCGATGAGGTGGTCCGGCTCGGCGGGGGGCTTGCGGTCGTGGCCGGGGATGAGGTGACCGCCCTCCCCCTCGAGTGCGCCGGGCTGATGTCGGCCCTTCCCTGTGAGGAGGTCGTGGGACGCCTCGCGGCCCTCGAAGAGCATGCCCGGCAGCTCGGGTCTATTGAGAATCCTTTCATGTACCTCTCGTTCCTCGCCCTGACCGTCATCCCCGAGCTCCGGGTCACGGAGCGGGGCGTCTTTGACGTTCTGGCGTTTGCCGACGTGCCGCTGCTCGATGAGCAGGGCACCTGACGCCCCTCTTTCTCCCCCAACCCTCTTTTAAGGTCGATTGCTCTTCGCGCCCGCCCTTCAGGCCCGGCGGTTCGCTGATATCAGGTACGGTGAGAGCACGATACCGGTGAGAAGCGGGCAGAAAAAAAGGAGGGACGTGATTAGCAGGGCGGCGAGGGCGGCTGCGAACCTCAACAGTGGGTCACCGATTGCCTTTCCCGGTCTCCCTGAGTTCCTCCAGTGCAGGACAGGCGGTCTCCGCCGTGGCGGCCGGCTCGTCGTCCGGATGGAGGCTCCTCAAGGCGGGGCAGGCTGCGGTCTGCACTTCCTCCATCGCCGGACAGACCCCGGTGCGCCGGGTTATGATCAGGGACGCGGCGATGGCCAGCACCAGGATCAGGATGATGACGGCGAGCGAGGCTGCCACCGGAACGTGGTAGACGTCGGCGGCCAGCATCTTGACGCCGACAAAGCTGAGGATGCCGGCCAGACCGTACTTCAGGTAACAGAACGCGTTCATG
The DNA here is from genome assembly GCA_023457135.1 of Methanobacteriota archaeon. GTDB lineage: Archaea > Halobacteriota > Methanomicrobia > Methanomicrobiales > Methanoculleaceae > Methanoculleus. Next base: position 6,789 of record JAEWMO010000062.1, read on the forward strand.
ACGTGCGCCAGCGCGAAGTACATCGATCTCAGGCCGAGAATGGCGAAAGCGTTGGAACTGAAGACGATGAACGGGTTGGTGGTGATGCCGAGGATGGCGGGGATGGAGTCCACCGCGAAGACGATGTCGGTGGTCTCCACGACCAGCAGGGCCACGAACATGGGGGTGGCCCAGAGCACCATCCTGCCGGTCGAATCGGGTTTTCGGACGAAGAATTTGTCGCCTTCGTACCCCCCCGTGACCGGCATGATCTTCCGGAACCCACGGACCAGGATGTTCTTGTCCGGTTCGACCGGCTTCTCCTCCTTCCCGGTCACCATCCTGATGGCGGTGAAGATCAGGAAGGCACCGAAGATGTAGAGCACCCAGGAGAACGCCTCCACCAGCGCCACGCCTGCTATGATGAAGGCAAAGCGGAAGACCAGAGCGCCCAGGATGCCGTAGAAGAGCACCTTGTGCTGGTCCTGCGCCGGCACGCAGAATGAGGCGAAGACGATGACGAAGACGAAGAGGTTGTCGACGGAGAGCATCAGCTCCATGATGTAGCCGGTGGTGAACTCCAGCCCTGCCTGAGGGCCCATCCAGGTATATACCCCGATATTGAAGAGCACCGCGGCGGTGACGAAGACGGCGACCTGCAGGAGCGCCTCTTTCGGTTGTATGATATGGGCCTTGCGGTTGAAGACGCCGAGGTCCAATGCCAGGAGCGCCAGTATACTGACGAGGAATATGATCCACGCTGTTTCCGTCACATCTACCATAGGTTCACCTTTCGCGGCAGGAGCGCCCTTCAGTCTCCCCAGATCATTTCAATTTTACTTCCAAATACCTTCTGATGGTCCTCACGCCCCTGTCAAAATCCCGACAACGTCCCCGGTGCGAGGATCGCGATCGCAAGAAGGATGACTGGCTGGTGCAGGAAGTAGATGAAGAGCGAGTGCCGGCCGAGGAACGAGAGCGGCCGGGTGAATGCCGGTTCCGCCACCGCAAGCGGGAATCCCCGCCGCCCGTCCGGGTAGTACATGGACCCCAGCGCCATCCCGACCAGGACCAGCCCGAACCAGGGGAGGAGCGGGACGTAGTCGAGGCTCGTGAAGGACGCCGGGTGGATGCCGAGCCAGAGGAGGGGCCAGGGGCCCGTGATGGCGTTCGTGATGTAGCCCGCGAGGAGGCAGGCGATGCTCGCGACGATGAGTTTCTCCGCATCAAGCCGCACGAAGAGCGGCGCGATCAGGATTGCGGCCCCGATGAAGTGCAGGATGCCGAAGACGATGTAGGCCGACGGCAGGAAGTACCAGGTGACGGCGGTGATGATGAGGCCGTAGCCGAAGATCGTCAGGCCGCGCCGGACGTATTTGAGCGCGAGATCCCGGCCGGTGAGCCGGCGCGAAGACCGGGCATAGCTGATGGTGAAGGAGACCCCGACGAGGAGGATAAACGTCGATGCGGTCAGGTAGGCGAGCATCCTGAGGAACCCGCCGGAGACGTTCAGCGGCAGGACACCGAAGAAGTCGAGGTCGAAGGCGGAGTGGAAGATGATCATCGTCACGACGGCGATGCCCCGGACGAGGTCGATCTCCCAGTAGCGCTCCTGCCGCACGGCTCCTGCTGTCAGAAGAACCTTCTCCGGACGGGGGCGCCGCAGGCAGGGCAGGCCTTTGTATCGGCGATCTCCTTCTCCTGCTCCTCGGTGGGCTCGTTGTAGAGCCGGGAGAAGCCGCACTCCCGGCTGCACTCGATCACGATGAACGGCCTACAGATCTTTCCCACGATCTCTCACCCCGTCACTCTCCCGCATGCGTCTCATGAAACTGCCTACCCACTCATGGAAGAGCACTCAGATAAGTGTTTACCCGGGCCCCTTAAACCCCATAGCCGCCCACCCTACTGCCATACGAGGATGCCCATGAGCAACCGTGACGAACATATCATAGAGGCCGCCGGCAAATGCCGGGTCGTGATCCGGAACGGGCAGGTGGTCGAGGTCGGGACGCCGCAGATACAGGACTGTCCGCTGGCGCGGCGCTTTGCCTGCCCGGTCGAGGAGATGACGCCCGACGCGATCCGGAGAAACATCGAGGGGCGCATCCGGTCCTTCGGGATGTGCACGCCGGAGCGCGAGGTCCTGGCCGGGCCGGACTTCGTCATCTTTGGGGCCTCAGAACTCCTGAGCAGCGCCGTCCGGCGGGGAGACCTCGACGCCGCGGTGATCGCCTCCGACGGGGCCGGGACGCTGGTCGCGACGAACCCCGCCCTCATCCAGGGGATCGGCGGCCGGATGTCGGGGCTCGTGAAGACGAGCCCGATCCCTGAGGTGATCGCCCGGATCGAGGAGAACGGGGGCGTGGTCGTCAGCCCTGCGACCGCCGCCATCGACCAGGCCGCCGGGGTCGCCCGTGCAGCAGAGCTCGGTCACCGCCGGATCGCCGTGACCACCGCCGTTGCCGCCGAGGCCGCGGCGATCCGCGAGCGGTTCCCGGACGCCGTGATCGTCGCCGTCCACACGACCGGGCTCTCGCAGGAAGACGCCGCCCTGATGGCCGGCGCGGCCGATCTCCTCACCGCCTGCGCCTCAAAATATATCCGGGAGGCGGCGAAGACCGCGCTCCTGCAGGCGGGAACGTCGATTCCGGTCTTTGCCATGACCCCGGCGGGGAAGGCAATCATTCTCGGCAAGATCGCGGAGACCGAGCAGCAGGTCATCATCCACGGCGCCCGGCTCCCGGTGCCGGGCTCGCAGTCTCCCTCGCCGCTCTGCTGATCACCGGTCAGGGATGCCCACGTGGCCGATGAGTTCGGGGAAGTTCCGCAGAACGATATCGGCCTCGATCTCCGCCGGCCTGTTCGGGCGCCAGTCCCCGTAGGCGGCAAACGCGGTCGTCATCCCGAGCTGCCTCCCCGGCGCGATGTCGCGGACCAGGCTGTCGCCGACCATCATCCCCTCCGAGGGGGCCGCATCGAGTTGCCGGAGGGCGTAGATGAGAGAGTCGGGCTCCGGTTTCCGCTTTCCCGAGACCTCCGGGGTCACCACGACCTCGAAGTAACCGGCAAGCCCGCTCTTATCGAGCCGCCGGCGTGCCTGGAACGACTCCGCGTCGGTGACGACCGCAAGCCCGACCCCGGCGTCCGCGAGGCGCCGGAGCGTCTCCTCGACACCCGGATACGCCTCGACCATATCGAGTTTCACGTCCTCGTAGGTGCGGCAGCAGACCTCGAACGCCGCCTGCTCGTAAAGCCCGAGCTCCTCAAGGTAGTCGCGTATATTCCCGGGATCCTCGAATCCCCGGACGCCCCGAAGAAACTGTTGAAAAAGATCTTCCGGGTCCCCGGCGCCGAGGTAGTCGACCACGCACCGGCACGCCTCCCGTTTTGCCCCGACAAGGTCAAAGAGGGTATTATCCATATCGCAGAGGACTGCCGTTACCGTGGTATGCCGAGTGTTTGGAGTTGCCTGCATATCTCCAGTTCCCTTATGAATTCATGGTAGGCCGTCTCGTCCTCGAACCGCACCTTCAGCACATCGAGATCGTTGCCCTTCCCGCCGTATTCACCGAAGATCGTGGCGCCGTTGCACTGTACGAACCCGAAGACGGCCGCCAGGTTGAAGAGCAGCCGCCGGAACGCCGGCGCTGTACAGGTTGTTGCCTCGAGTACGTATGGGCGATCAAAGTAGAAGTACTCGACCCCCTCGGCCATGCAGAGGTCCGCCATGTAGATGTCGGCGGTCAGGAGAACCGGAAGAGCATACCGCTCCTCCTCGAACTTCCGGAGCGCCCGGACGATGTTGCGGTCGTTCTCCTCGGAGAGATGCGTGTGCGTCCCCGGCGAGGCGATCTCGGTCGCCCGGTCGCGGATGGTGCGGTACTCTTTCAGCGCGAGGTATGCCGCTTTCCGGGACCGCTTCATCCGCTTGTTCTCAAGCTCCCCGATGAACTCGCGGTATGCGGGTGCCTGTGCCGTGAGTTCCGCGATCATCTTCGCCGGATACTTACGGTTGATGGCATACGTGATCTCGTCGCGGACGGTATCGACGATCAGGTAGGAAGAGGGGTTGATTTCGGGATTGTTCGATGCGAAACCGTGATAGAAGAGGTTCGTATCCATGCCGAAGAAGACGGCCTTCTTCAACTGGCTGTAGGATTGGAGCATCGCTTCAAAGGCGGCCTGGTTTGCGTAACGGGCGATCCCGCTTGCAAACATGCACT
>JAEWMO010000063.1 GCA_023457135.1 Methanobacteriota archaeon
TTCGCCTTCCAGCCCCGGGGGTTCCGGGAGAAGATCTGAAACGTGTTGCAGCCCCGTTCAAGGGCTCTCCCGACCGCAAGGTCGATCGAGCCGGCAATGGAGACGTGGCATCCCACCAGCACCATACCCTACATCTTGGCGGGGGAGTGTTTAGGCCTTCCCCCGCACGACTTCGCGGAGCACCGCCGCCCCGAACTCCCGGGTCCCGGCAATACCGCCGAGGTCGGGGGTCCGGATACCCGCCTCGAAGACCCGGCGGACGGCCTCCTCCACGGCCGTTGCGGATGCAACATCTCCGAAGTGTGAGAGGAGCATCGCGGCGCTCCTGATGGCAGCAACGGGGTTCGCTACATTCTGCCCCGCAATGTCAGGGGCGCTCCCGTGTACGGGCTCAAAGAGGGCGGCATGCTCTCCGATGTTGGCACTCGGCAGCATCCCGAGTCCCCCTACCAGGTAGGCTGCGGCGTCGGAGAGGATGTCGCCGAAGATGTTGGTCGTCACGATCACGTCGTAACGGTCCGGGTGCATCAGGAGGTCGAGGCAGAGCGCGTCAATGTAGCGTGCCGTACAGGGAACGCCCGCTCTCGCGGCCTCCGCCGTGCAGACCTCGACGAAGAGGCAGTCCGACTTTAAGACGTTTGCCTTGTTGCCGATGGTGAGGTGGCGGCGGGACTTCGCGAGGGCGCAGGCGTAGCGGGCAATCCGCTCGCTTCCCCGCCGGGAGACGACCCGGACGGTGCAGGCCCGGTCGGGCTCCGTCCACTCGATCCCGGAGTAGAGCCCCTCGGTGTTCTCCCGGACGATGACAACGTCGACTCCCTCGCCCCGGATCGGGCGGACGTTCGCGTAGAGGTCGAGCTCGTGGCGGAGCCGGAGAAGGACGCTCCGGTAGTCCGGGTCCGGCGGCGTCGTGACGGCCCCAAAGAGGATGGCATCGGCAGACCGGAGATCGGCCAGGGTCTCGTCGTCACAGGCGCTCCCGGTCCGCTCCCACCGGCCGTACCCCACCTCGACGTCGAAGAACTCGAAGTCCGGGCGGACAGCCGCGAGGATATCGCGGGCGACCGGGACGACCTCATGCCCGATGCCGTCCCCCTCAACGACCGCTACCTTCACCATGCCTCTCCCTCCATGCGGCCGTGACCCGCCGGACAGCCTCTGCAATATCCCAGGGCGATGCGCCCCAGTGGACCACCACGCCGAACCGGCCGTTCCAGCAACCGAGGCCCGACCGCTCGCTCCGGCAGCACCGGGCAATGAACGGCTCTTCGGCCACCTCTCCGAGCGGGCAGATGTTCTCCACCGACACCTCGCCGGCGCAGCACTCCTGCACAAGGCTCTTCGCCGTCAGGCAGCCGGCGACCCGGTCGCCGGGGCGTACCGGGTCCGCATCGAGGGTCCGGGGGAAACCACCCGCCCGGCAGGGGTAGAGATCGGCCTCGATCTCCCGGATGTCCCGGACGTGATGCTCGAAGACGACCTCAAGGTCCCCGAAGAGCCCGGTCTTTTCAAGGTCGGCGAGCGTGGCCGAGAGGTGAGGACGGGGCGGGGTGATGTCGTAGACATGGAGCCTGAGGAAGCCCGAGAGGTCCGGGTCGATGACGAACGTCATCTGCTCGTCGTGGCCGGAGAATATCGTGCACCGGTGCCCGGAGCGCATCGCCGCCCGCACCAGGAACGTTCGATCGTGGACGTTCACGCGATCCGGGTAGCGGCAGACCTCGTCGCCGGCTGCAAGCACCCGGGTAGAGAGCACCCCGCGCATCAATCCGGTCCCATCCGGGTCGGGCTCCACCTCGATCACCTCCGTGTCGCCGGCGGCCTCGCGGACCAGGTAGCGCGAGAGGAAGTAGACCCGGTCCCCGCAGGGAGTGGTGGTCGCGGACCCGACGTACTTGCAGTGCGACGGGAAGATCATCGGCACGACCTCCAGTAGGGGACCAGCCCTCCGGCCCGGAGGATCGCGACCATCTTCTCCGAGAGCGGGCGGGCGGCATGGCGTTCCCCGTCAACCTCCACCCATCCCGCATCGAGATCGAAGGCGACGCGAGCCCCGTCGGCGCAGGCCACATCGGCCTCGATGACCGGGAGGCCCACGTTGACGGCGTTCCGGAAGAATATGCGGGCAAACGACGGGGCGACGATCCCGACAACCCCCGCCTCCTTGAGGGCGACCACCGCCTGCTCGCGGGAGGACCCGCACCCCATATTCCTCCCGGCGACGATGACCGCACCCCGAATGCGGGGGGCGAGCGCCGGGTCGAGATCTTCGAAGACATGCTCCGCCCAGACCGAACGGTCTTTCGTCCGGAGGTAACGGCCCGCGATGATGAGGTCGGTGTCGATGTCGTTCCCGAGGCAGACCGCCGGTCCTTCTCCCTGCATCATACCACCTCCGGGACGGCGATCTCTCCGGCAAGCGCGCTCGCGGCGGCGGTGGCGACCGATGAGAGATAGATCTCGCCGCCGACACCCATCCGGTTCTTGAAGTTCCGGTTGGCGGTGGAGAGACAGACCTCCCCCTCGCCGAGCACGCCCTCATGTGCCCCGAGACACGGCCCGCACCCGGGCGGCGCCACCATGCAGCCGGCGTCCACGATATCGGCAAGGACCCCGGTGGCGATCGCCCGGGCAAGCACCGCCCGCGAGGCGGGAACGACCAGGGTCCGGACCGCCACCTTCTTCCCCCGGACGATGCGGGCGAACCGCTCAAGGTCTTCATAGCGGCCGTTCGTGCAGGTCCCGACGAAGACCTGGTCGAGGTGCGTGCCGGCAACCTCCTCCACCTCCCGGACGGTGTCTACCCGGTGCGGCACCGCGACGAGCGGGACGATGCCGGCAAGATCGATATCGAGCGTCCGTTCGTACCGGCAATCCTCCGGCGCCCGCGGCAGCACGGTATGGCCGTGCTCCGCGAGGTGGCGGACGGTGACTGCATCGGCATAAAAAAGCCCCGTCTTCGCCCCCGTCTCGACCGCCATGTTGCAGAGGGTCAGCCGCCCGCTCATGGAGATCCCTGCCGCGCCGTCCCCCACGAACTCCAGCGCCCGGTAGGTCGCCCCCTCCATACCGAGTTCTGCTACATACGTAAGAGCCACGTCCTTTGGCTCCGCCGCACCGCCGAGCCTTCCCGAGAGGTTGATCGCGATCGTCTCCGGGACCCGGAACCATGTCGCCCCCGAAGCCCAGATCGCCGCCATATCGGTCGCGCCCACCCCGGTGGCAAACGCACCGAGAGCTCCGAGCGTGCAGGTGTGGGAGTCGGCGCCCACGGCAATCATGCCGGGCCGGACGATGCCTTCGCTCATCACCTGGTGGCAGATCCCGCATCCGGCGTCCGAAAGCGCTATGCCTGAAGTCCGGGCATACCCCCGGAGCTCCGCCTGGAGCGTCGCCGTCGTCCCGGTGTTGGCCGGGACAATATGGTCGAAGATGAGGCGCAGGCGTTCGGGGTGGGGCAGCCGCTCCACCCCCATCTCCCGGAGCGCCTCCCGGGTGAGGACGCCGGTCCCGTCATGGGCGAAGGCGACGTCGACCTCCCGGTCGACATACGCTCCCGCCGGTGCACCGAGGATCCGCTCGGAGAGTGTGCTCACTGGACCAGTCCCTCCTTTGCCTGCCGCAGGATAGTGCAGAGCACCTCGCGGGTGACGCTGCACTTCCCCTCGCTCTTCTGCTTGACCTGATCGAGCACCCACCGCACCTCATGGTCGGAGAGATCGAACCCGTAGGCCTTCGCGACATGCTCAAGCGCCTTCCTCCCCGTGTGCTTCCCGAGGATAAACCGGCGTTCGCCGCCCACCAGTTCCGGGGGGACGTACTCGTAGGTCTCCGGATCTTCAAGGATGGCGGCGATATGGATCCCGCTCTCGTGGGCGAAGGCGTTCTCGCCGACGATCGGGCGGGTGCGTTCCGGGACCACTCCCGAAGACTGCGCAACAAAACGCGAGATCTCCTGCAGGCGGGAGAGGTCGTAGCGGTCGACGCCCCCTTTCAGCCGCAGGGCGACGAGGACCTGTTCGAGCGCCGCGTTTCCGGCGCGCTCGCCGATACCGTTGACGGTGGTGTGGAGCTGGAACGCCCCGGCGGCCGCGGCCGTGATGGTGTTTGCCGCGGCAAACCCGAGGTCGTTGTGGCAGTGGATACAGAGCGGCAGGGGTGCCGCATCGAGGATCTCCGAGACGACCGCGTGGGTCTCGAGCGGGGTGAGGCACCCGACGGTATCCGCGAAACTGACGAGATCGGCACCGTGCTCGATGCCCCGGGTGTACATCTCCACGAGGAACGACGGATCGGTTCGTGAGGCGTCTTCGGCCGCAAACCGCACCTGCAGCCCGTGATCGGAGGCGAACTCCACCATGCCGAGGGCAGTCTCAAGCACCTCCTCGCGGGGTTTGCGGTACTTGTGCCGGACGTGCAGGTCCGAGGTCCCGAAGAAGATGCTGACCATATCCACGTCGCAGTCGATGGCCGTCTCGACATCGGGCTTGAGCGCCCGGGCCAGGCAGCAGATGCGCGCGTCAAGCCCGCTCCGGGCGATGGCCGCGACACAGTCCTTCTCCGCCGGGGAGACGACGGGAAAACCGGCCTCGATCACCTCCACGCCGATCTCGTCAAGCGTTCGCGCGATCGTCATCTTCTCATCGCGGGTAAACGAGACGCCGGGAGTCTGCTCCCCGTCTCGCAGCGTTACGTCACAGATCTCGATATGCCACGGTTTCATGTCTTCCACCTTCAGGGCAGGCGCCTTCGATGACCACCGTCCGGGGTCCCCCTTCAGGGGGGACGAGGACCCGGCGAAGCGCCGCGGTGTCGTCCGCGGCACAGACGACCGGGTCCGCCCAGGCGATGTAGCGAAGGATATCGGGGACGGGGTGACCGCCGGTCATCCCCATCCGATTGTTCGCGAGGACGATACAGAGGAGCGGGAACCGACGTTCGTAGACGTCGATGAGGGCGTTGAGGCCAGAGTGCAGGAGCGCGTAGTCGCCGGTGAGCGCGACGCCCGGCCCGGTCGCCGCCACGGCAACCGACGAACCGAGGCCGTAGGTGGCGAGCCCGATCCGGTAAGGCGGGTTCATCGCGAGGATAGCGCACCCGGCATCGCAGACGGCCCGCATCCCGCGCTCGCGGAGGATGACAAGGGCGGGGTGGAACGGGCAGTCCCGGCAGAACGTCCGGCAGTAGCCCCGTGAGGAGAACCGTTCCGGCTCTCCGGCGGCCTCAGGCGGAGCGAGCAGCCGGTGCTCCGAAAGGAACGGCCGGCCGGTCTCGCGGACCTGGACGAGCACGTCAGGGTCCGCCGGGGGCGGGTAGACGGTGACGGCGCGGAACGCCCCTCCGGCAGAGCGGTTGAGGGGCGAGGACCGCGACCAGGCGAACATCGCTGCCGTCCGCCGGTCGGCCGCCTGCGCCCGTCCGGCCATCGTGAGCCCCGGTGCTGCGAGGGATCCCTCCCCGTCCGTGCGAGTCAGGGAAGGGTCCGGCACGTCCGCGTCGAGGAGTTCGGGCGTGACCCTGATGATCGCCACGCGCGAGAAGGTCTCCGAGGCCTCGAAGGCCGCCTCGACGGCAGCATCGAGGGTCTCCCCGTCAGGTTCCAGAACCGGCACCCGGGCCACCTCCCCATAGTAGCGGGAGTCCTGCACGACATCTGAACCTGCCGCCCGCAGATCGTCGCCGACGACCACCACGACGCCGGCCCGAAGGCCCTGAGCGGTGGCATGAACCAGCGGGTCGGCGCAGGCGTTGAGGCCGACATGCTTGACGATCACGGCGGCCCTCCTCCCGGAGAGCGAGTCGCCGAGGGCGTACTCAAGCGCCGTCTTCTCGTTGACGGTGATCGCGGCTCCGGCCGATGCGGCGAGGTCCGTGACCGGGTAGCCGGGGACGGCGTAGCAGCGGTCGGCGGACCGGAGCAGTGCCAGGGCAAGCGCTTCGCTGCCCTTCATGCGTCCCTCCCCGGCACGAGGTCGCACCCGGTGCATGCCGAACACATCGTCAGCGCCCGGCAGGGATCGAGTCCGGCCCGCCGAAGAATCTCTTCGTGCATTTCATAGAGCCGGAGGAGCCTGTCAGCGGGCGGGCGGGACCGGCCGGCGAGGGATGCCGCCGGGGTGAGGGGGCGGAGGACCGGGATGACCCCGGCGGCGGCGAGACTGCCCATCACCCGCTCGAGATCGTCGTCGGTCTCGCCGAGGCCGACGATGACGTTTGAGTAGACCCTGTTCCGTCCGAAGAGCGCGACGGACGACCGCAGGGATTCCCAGATCCCGTCCCACGAGAGGTCCGGGCACATCTCGCAAAAGAGCGCCTCCGTCGCCGCCTCGAGGTTGAACTTCACCTCGACGACGCCGAGGGCATGGAGCCGGGCCGGGGTTTCGGGCAGCGGGTAGATCGAGACCCCGATGGGAAGGCCGAAGGGAGCGAGCGCCGCGACGACATCGAGGACGTACGCCTCCTCCTCCTCGATCGAGGAGGCGACGCCGCTCGTGATCGCGATACCGTCGATCCGGTCGGCAACGCCCGCGACCATCCCGACGATCTCGTCTACATCCTTCCGGCGGCCGGGGAGAGACGGGACCCTGCAGTAGCGGCAGTGGAAGATGCACGACCCGCTGACGGTGATGTAGGCCTGGCGGGGACAGTGGAGCGCAGCGGGCTCGAGCCGGCCGTGGACCACGTCGCCGTCGATGGAGAGGTCCGCCTCTCCTCCACCGCGATGAACGATCTCAATGGGCCCCGCGTCATCGATACCGGCACGGACCCGTCGGGCGCCGCCGGGGGAGAAGAAGAGCGAGCCTGAACTCCCGGCCGAGGGGCCGGCGGCGGAACGGGATACATACGCATCCGCAGGTTCGCCGGAGAGGCGGACGGAGCCCGCCTCAAGCACCCGGGCCTTCAACCGCCGCCATTCCATAGCGCCAGCGCCTCCTCGTAGCGGGTGTAGAACGGGATCGCCGCCACCGCCCCGATCACTCCCCGGCCGTCCATGACGACGGAGAGCCTCTCATCGGTGAGGGCAGCCAGATCATCCGGCGATACTTCGCCCCGCTTTACACGGCAGCCGAACTCTTCGAGCGGTGCGGGATCGAATCCCCGCCAGACCGCCATCCCGGTCTTCTCCGAGAGGGTGTACTCCTCAAGGTAGTCGTGGTAGCGCCGGACCAGCCCGCCGGGATCGGAGGTGGCGAACTCGCAGGCTATGGCAACGCAGTTCTTGGTCCGGTAGGGGACGGGAAAGAGCTGCACGATGGTGTGGGAGAGGTAGCGGGAACGGTCGTCCTCGACGGCCCGGGCGATGTTGTGGGCGAGGGTCCAGGTGGCGCCTTCCTCCGGGGTATCGGTGTCGTCGACGCCGATGATCACCCGCTCGCGCCGGGGGAGCCAGATCGTCGAGCCCGCGAGCCGCCCGCCGCCCGCAGGATCGCTCCTGTGCCGGATGACGCCGCGAGCGGTGGCGCGGCAGATGGATGCCCCCACGCCGCCGCCGCCGAGGCCGCGGTAGGTGACGGCGATCTCGTCGCCTTCGACGGCGACGCCGGCAATCCCCGCCGGAAAGACCGAGCCTGCAAGCGCGAGGTCGGCACTGCCGGTCTTGAGGAGATAGCGGTTGGTCGCACCCACGGTGCGGACGGAGCGGACGAGCGGGCTCTGCGCATAGTGGCGCTTCACCCACATCGCCCCGCCGATACAGTCGAAGAACTCGATGAGTTCTACCTGCCCGGCATCCTCGCCGGCCACCGCAACGATCTGCGGGTACTGTATCGTGTAGGGATCAGAGAGTCTCTCCATACAGCCCTGCCGCCTCGACGCCCTTGTTCCCCCAGAGAACGGCGCCCAGTGCTCCTATCCGGCCCTTCCGCCCGTTTGAGTCGACGAACCGGACACCCATCCGCGCAGCCTCCGCCTCCGCATCCTCGACCGTCAGGAGTTCGGTCTTGACCAGCTTGAGATAGGGGGACTCCTCGGCAAACGCGATCCCGCGATATACGGCGATGCCGGTGTCGTTGCTGACCGCCCCTGATTCGATGAAGTCGCGGACGTACTCGATCAGTGCGTCCACCTTCCCGGGACGGACCGCGAAGTTCAGGGCCGACCCGACACAGTTGGTGGTCTTCTTCGGGACCGCCGGGTTCAGCTGCACGAGGCGCATGTCCAGGTACTCCACACCGGGGATCGTGCAGCCCTCGGCGCACTTGAGCGCGAGCACCCACGTGGCACCCTCCTCGCGGGTGTCGGTATCGTCGATCCCGATCGTCACTTTCTCATAAAGCGGCGATACGATCCGCACCCGGCAGACCCGGGCGCCGCCGATCCGCAGATCGTCTTCGGAGGGGTACTCGGCCCGGGTCACGCCCGGAGCCTGCGAGAGGCAGGCGGCGACGCCGACGCCCGCTCCCGCGATCCCGGCCCAGGTCGTCACCACTTCGTCGCCGACAACCTCGACCCCTTCCAGCGCCTGCCCGCCGATCTCCGTGCTCGCAGCACCGAAGTTTGCGGGCGTTGCACCCAGCTTCGCGAGCATCGTCATCGTCGTGCCCTCGACATGGCAGGAGAGGACCGCACCCTTCGCCCGCACGCGGTTCGCCGCATCCCACTCGATCGTCCCCCGGGCCCGGCACTGCTCGCGGATCTCCGCAAGACCGGCGTTCTGGTCGACCATGGCGAGGTACTTCATCGAGAAGAGCGGCCCGAACCGGGCCCTGACGTCATCAGGTGTGAGCGTGATCATGATGTCACCGAAATTATCGTTAACAAGATTATCGTTAATAACGATATTTAAGGGGATCGAACATGAGGGTTGAGACGGCGGGGGACGGGCTCCGGGGAGGGGATGCGGGATGAAGGAGGGCATTATACGCGCTTGAGGCTCTCTGGGGGTGTGGGGGGTGGAAACGTAGGAGGCCAATTGGATTCAAACTCCGAACGGCGGGTCCATCGTGCCCTCGGTCAGTCGTCACTCACACCTACGGGGCTCAAATTCCTGCCCTGCAGCCAGTCGTACCCACATATTGTTCTTAGGACACCGCTTACCCCGGTGCACGGATTTCGTGAGGACTGTGCACCTCCGGTGCTCGTGCTCCTGCCCTTCGGCCAGTCGCATATCGCCACGCACTGCCCCCGCCCCTCGGAGCGGGGAACGACGTTCCTTCAGGAACGGAGTTTGAGCACCCTCAGGTGCGGAGGAGGAGGCCGAAGACCGGGCGGGGTGCGACGGACGGCACGTCTGGAGCTCAAGAAGACCGAAGGTCTTCGGGTGGGGGGTGCAGGTAAAGCCTTACGGGGTAGAGACAGGGGAGGGGCTGCACCCCTCTAAGACCTTCGGCCTTCTCATGCTCCGGTTCTACGAACCATCGCACTCCCCGTCAGCCCCTCCCGCATGGCGATATCCGATGGAAAGCCGTAGAAGGGCAAATGATAGACAGAACCTCTCAGGCTCCAGACAGTTGAAGGAGTTCGAAACGTGATAGATGGAAGTCTTCAGCCCACCCCCGCAACAGCATGAGCAATCGACCAGCAGCCCCAAAGAGCCACAACTAAAAAAGATTAGAGGTAGTCCGCAAGGACATCCTTCAGGTCGAACTTGAACGGACCGAGGCTGCCGCCGAAGTTTCCGGCGCTGATGAACTTGATGCCCGGCACCTTGGTTGCCGCCCGGATGCCCTCGGCCATTGCGACCTTGATCGAGTCCTCATCGACACCGTCGATGACGATCTCGTAGACTGCCTTGACACCCTCGGGCACCTTGCTGCCCTCGACCTTCTCTCTCAGGGTCGGGCAGTAGGCTTCGTTCGTGCTTGCGCCCATGAACTTGTACTTCTTGCTTCCGACCTTCGAGCCGCTCGCGACGATGCCGCCGGGGAAGGGAGTGATGACACCGCAGACGCCGCTGATGGCGTCGACTGCCGCCTGGGCGGCCGTGAGGGCGGCCATCTGGTTCTCGCCCATGATGAAGAAGTTGCCGCCGGCAACACCCTTGACGGCGCCGAACTCCTCCTCACCGATATACTCGCCCTCCATGATCGGGATGGCCCAGACCGTCCTGCCGCCGACCTCGCGCTTCTCCTCGTATCCGTCGCCGAAGAAGTGAAGCTTGACCGGGAGCTTCTCCTGGACCTCAGTGACGACGTCCGCGAGGCCGTCAAAGACCGCGGTCGTCGGGGCGGTGAGGACACACTCGGCGAGGCGCTCAACGACCTGCTCCTTGAGCTTCTTCTTGCTCGCACAGATCATGATAGCGTAGCCGGGACGTCCGTCGGGGGTCTCGTCGGGGGAGACAAAGCAGTCGATACCCGCTTCTGCCGGGCAGCCGATGGTGGAGGTGGCAAAGCCGACGGCCTCTACCGCGGCCTTGTACGCCCACTCTTCGGTGACGGCGGTGATAATGGGCCGTGCCACCCAGGTCGGGAACGCCTCTGCATACGTATCATCGATAGTAACGCCATTCAGTTCCATGGACAGAATACACCTCGTTTGCTACAGTGTCACGATGTAGACAGAATAAGGTTTCTTTTTTTCCCGGCGGCGGGGTGCCGGGAGCCGGGACTGCGCGACCCTTCCCGGCGTCCTGTTCCCTCACCACTATTCTCCATCCGGAGAGGTAAATGTGAAGTGCGTCGGGATCAGATCTTGAGACAACACCGGAAGCTCTCCGGATGCACCATCCAGGCATGAATGAACCCGGCGTCTCGTGCCTGCGAGAGGAAGCAGGTTAAACATGCATCAGGCAGAGCATTTCACCGGGCGACCCTGTAAAACGTGCAGACACGACCGCGGGCGCGGGGTCCGGACCGGCTCTTCCGGGAGCATGCAGCCACCGGACTCGGGGAGAGGAGAGACGGTGGATGGAGGAATGGTTGCCCCGTATAGCGCGCAACGAATGTCAGACCCGGCTCCGCAACAGGATCGAGGAGGATCGAGTACTCCGGGAGAGAACCGGCCGGCCCTCAGTGCTACCGGCCCGATATGCCCACCGATTTTCACCAAAACATCCGATCAGAAATTTAAGGGTTTCGATTTGCACATACAGGAGGAAGCCGGTTTATCGGCGAGATTTGGGGCTTTGGATTAACATGCTAACCGATTTAATTTATAAAATTTGACGAATAATCATAGTTCTGGAATATAAGACTGTCGGATTTCAGAAAGTTTATGTATATTCTTTGACAATTCTTTTTATATCGATTTTATAATCGATCAGATCTGGTGCGTGAAACCATGGCATTCGCATTGCACATCAATATGGAACGATGTACAGGCTGCAACAATTGCGTGGTAGCATGTCCGGTCGACGCTCTCGAGCTCTACACCGAAGAGCCGGCAACCAAGGAGAAGATCTACAAGGTGAAGGACGGCAAAGCCCTCATCCTCGATTTCAACTCCGAGCTCTGTGCTGGTTGCGGTGTCTGCGTCCAGGCATGCCCCTATGGAGTTATCAAGCTTGTAGGACCGTGGGAGAGCCGGGCAAAAGCCCGAAAAGTGGAAGCCTAGGAGTGATACTAGAATATGGCACTGTTTCCAAAGTATTCCAAGACGCGGGAAGGACAGAATGTCATCATGGAGCAGAGGCTCCTGAAGGCAGTCAACAACCTGATCCTGAACGCTGAGACCTGTACCGGCTGCGGCATCTGTGTCGACGCCTGCCCGGAAGAGGCGATCGTACTCGGACCTGTTGGTGCGACACGCCGCGGGGCAATCGACTACGCTGAACCTGTCAACGTCAACCCTGAGAAGTGTTCGTACTGTGGCGTCTGTGTCATCATGTGCCCGTTCAATGCGATGACACTCAAGGTCGACGGCGAAGAGCGCCTCCCGATCCTTGAGAAGGAAGGGTTCCCCACCTACGACATGGTCACAACGATCGACGAAGAGAAGTGCGACCGGTGCACCATCTGTGAAGAGGTCTGCCCGAGAGACGCGATCAACCGCGATGTCCCCGCATTCGAAGGCAGCGACGAGGCCGGCAGGCCGCGCGAGACCGCTCTGCAGACGAAGACCACCTTCAACGTCGACACCGAGAAGTGCAACGTCTGTGGCATCTGCGGCGATCTCTGCCCGAGCATCACCGTCGTGCGCAACGCTGCAAACCCCGAGACCGCCAAGATCGAAGGGGAAGTCAAGTGGGAAGAGACCACCTGCGACGGCTGCACAATCTGCGTGGAGGCCTGCCCCGAGGATGCGATCACCCTCGAGCGTGAGGTCATCAGCGACAGGCTGCCCGGCAAGGTCGATATCGAGCAGGACAACTGCTGCACCTGCACCTGGTGTGTCCAGTCCTGCCCTGAAGAGGCAATCACCGTCGAGAAGATCTTCGAGGGAGACATCGAGATCAACGCAGAGAAGTGCCCCGGCGGCTGTTCGACCTGTGTTGAGGTCTGCCCGTGCAACGCTCTCTACCTGCCGTCCCCCCTCCCCGCAAAGGAGATGAAGGGACAGATTGAGCCGAACATCGCCATCAACAAGGACTTCTGTATTCTCTGCGGCGCCTGCGTCAACGCCTGCCCGAGCGAGGATGCGATCATCCTGCGGCGGACGGCCATCCGGATGAAGGACAAGGAGACGGATCTCTTCAAGAGGATCAAGGAGAAGCTGCTCGCCCCGAGGACGTCAAAGGTCAAGGAGACCGCCCCCGGAGAGGTCGAGGTCAAAGTTGTGGGAGCAGCTGAAGAGGCGTGAGGGATAGTCAATGGCAGTAAAGAAAGACTACAAGGACCAGAAACTCGCTGAGAAACTCCGGGACAGGAAGTTCTACATTCCTGACAGCAACCCCGAGTTCCTCAAGGAAGTGGAGAAGATCGGGCAGACCGCCGCTCACATGTGCTACCAGTGCGGCACCTGCACCGGTTCGTGCCCCTCGGCACCCCGGAGTTCGTACCGTATCCGGCTGTTCATGCGCAAGTCAGTTCTCGGCCTCGAGGAAGAGATCCTCACCGACCCGGACCTCTGGCTCTGCACCACCTGTTACAGCTGCACCGACCGGTGCCCCCGCGACCTCGCGCCGACCGACGCGATCATGGCGATGCGGAACCTCGCATTCAAGCGCGACATCATTCCACGCAACTTCCTCCAGACCGTCCAGCTGATCTACAAGAGCGGCCACGGCGTCCCGAACAACGACGCAAACCGTGCGGCCAGAAAGAAGCTCGGCCTCGAAGAGGAGCCTGAGACGACGCACAAGTACCCCGAGTACCTGCCCGGCATCAGGAAGATCATCGACCATTACAGACTGAAAGAGAACGCGGACAGGATCCTCGCGGAGGGTGAGTAATAGCATGAGCGGAAACAACCACCAGTACGCATTCTTCCTCGGGTGCATCGCTCCGAACCGGTACCCCGGCATCGAGGCAGCCGCCATCCGGACCAGCAAGAATGTCGGGATCGACCTCCTCCCCCTGAAGGGCGCAAGCTGCTGCCCGGCACCGGGTGCGTTCGGTTCGATCGACCTGAATGTCTGGTACGCAATGGCAGCCCGGAACGTCGTGCTCGCCGAGCAGATGGGCATGGATATCGCCCTGGTCTGCAACGGCTGCTACAAGTCCATCTGGGAAGTCAACCACAAGCTGAAGCACAACGACGAACTCCGTGACGGGGTCAACGAGGTGCTCAAAGAGATCGATATGGAGTTCAAGGGGACCGTCGACGTCTGGCACCTCGCCGAGCTCTACTACGACCCCGAGATTGTGGGTGTCAAGAAGCTCGCCGACAGCGTCAAGCGCCCCCTGACCGGCGCGAAGGTCGCCGTCCACTACGGCTGCCACCTGATGAAGCCGCGCAAGGAGCGGCACTTCGGGAACACCGAAGAACCGATGTGGATGGAAGAACTCGTCGCCGCACTCGGTGCCGAGCCGGTCCAGTACCGCAACAAGATGCAGTGCTGCGGTGCCGGCGGCGGTGTCCGTGGATACGATATCACGCACGCGCTCGACATCACCAACGAGAAGCTGATCAATATGGAAGAAGTAGGTGTCGATGCAGTCACCGAAGTCTGTCCGTTCTGCCAGCTCCAGTTCGACCGCGGCCAGATCGAGATCAATGAGAAGTTCGGTGTCGAGCACGGCATCCCCGTCCTGCACTACAACGAACTCCTGGGACTCGCTCAGGGCATGAGCCCGGACGAGCTTGCACTCGACCTGCATGCCATCGATGTTGAGCCATTCTTGAAGAAGATCCTGTGAGGTGCAAATACATGGCAGAAGTCAAGAAGAATAAAGAGGCAAGGATTGGCGTTTTTCTGTGCCACTGTGGTACCAATATCGCAGGTACCATTGACATCGAGGCTGTAAAGGAATACGCCAAGACAATCCCGAACGTCGTCGTCACCGACAACTACGCGTATATGTGCTCGACCCCCGGGCAGAACAAGATCGCAGATGCTATCAAGGAGCACGACCTGACCGGAATCGTCGTCGCGGCCTGTACGCCCCGTCTGCACGAACCCACGTTCCGTAACGCAACCGCGGCAGGCGGCTTAAACCCCTTCCGGTTCGAGATGGCAAACATCCGCGACCAGAACTCGTGGGTGCACATGCACCAGCCCGTAGAGGCAACCGAGAAGGCAAAGGACGCAGTCAGGATCGCCGTAGCAAAGGCATCCCTGCTTGAGGACCTCGTCCCGAAGAGCGTCCCCGTCGAGAAGACCGCAATGGTCGTCGGCGGCGGTGTCGGCGGTATGCAGGCAGCGCTCGACCTCGCGAACGCAGGCATCAAGACCTACCTCGTCGAGAAGAGCCCGACCATCGGCGGCAGGATGTCCCAGCTCGACAAGACTTTCCCGACGCTGGACTGCTCGCAGTGTATCCTGACCCCGAAGATGGTGGATGTCTACCGGAACGAGAACATCGAACTCCTCACCTACACCGAGGTCGAGGCGGTCGAGGGATACATCGGCAACTTCGATGTGACCCTCCGGAAGAAGGCACGCGGTGTCCTCACCCCCAAGGAAGCGGAGGCCAGGGGCATCGTCGGCGGCGGCTGTACCGGCTGCGGCGACTGTGCCGAGGTCTGTCCGGTCATCAAGCCGAACCCGTTCGAGCTCGGCATGGCGCCGAGAAAGGCGATCTATATCTACCACCCGCAGGTCTCCCCGCTGATCTACACCGTCGACTTCGACGCCTGTGTCAAGTGCGGTCTCTGTGTCGAGGCATGCGGCGAGAAGAAGGCAGTCGACCTCGAAGCGAAGGACGAGTTCATGACCGTCAAGGTCGGTACCGCCATCCTCGCTCTGGGATACGACATCTACCCCATCGAGAGGAAATTCGAGTGGGGCTACAAGAACTACGACAACGTCATCACGAGCCTCGAGTTCGAGCGGCTGATCTGTGCGTCCGGTCCGACCGGCGGCCACCTCGTCCGGCCGAGCGACGGCGAGACCCCGAAGAAGATCGCGTTCGTCCTCTGTGCAGGCTCCCGTGACAACACCGATACCGGTAAGCCCTACTGCTCGCGGTTCTGCTGCATGTACTCGCTCAAGCACGCCCACCAGATCATCGAGAAGATCCCCGGTGCGGTGCCCTACATCTTCTACATGGACATCAGGTCCTTTGGGAAGATGTACGAGGAGTTCTACTACCGCATCCAGAACGAGGGTGCGAAGTTCATCCGCGGCAGGGTGGCAAATATCACCGAAGACCCGGTGACCAAGAACCTCCACGTCAACGCGGAAGACACGCTCCTCGGCCGGCCGATCGACATGGAAGTCGACATGGTCGTGCTCGCGGCAGCCATCCAGCCCTCGGCCGAGACCGAGAAGACCCGCAGGCTCTTCGGTGTCTCCTGCTCGCAGGACGGCTGGCTCCTTGAGGCCCACCCGAAGCTGAACCCGTGCGGCACCACCACTGCCGGCGTCTACCTCGCCGGTGTCTGCCAGGGACCGAAGGATATCCCCGACACAGTCGCCCAGGCAGAGGGTGCGGCATCCGCGGCATCCATCCCGATCCACATGGGAGAGGTGGAGCTCGAGCCCTACTTCGCCCAGTGTATGGAGGAGAAGTGCGCCGGATGCGGACTCTGTGTGCCCCAGTGCCCCTACAGCGCCCTCTCGCTCGTCGAGAAGGACGGCCGCACCGTCATGCAGGTCACCGAAGCCAAGTGCAAGGGCTGCGGTACCTGCGGCGGGTTCTGTCCCGGTGGCGCAATCTGGATGCAGCACTTTGCAACTCCGCAGATCGTTGCGCAGATCGACGCATTCCTCCTTGGAGGTGAACAGTAAATGGCAGACGAGAACTGGAAACCCAAGATCATCGCCATCATCTGCAACTGGTGCTCGTATGCCGGTGCAGACCTCGCAGGCGGCGCCCGTATTCAGTACCCCCCCGACATCCGTGCAGTCCGCGTGATGTGCACGGGTCGGGTCGACCCCCTCTTCATCCTGAAGGCATTTCAGGATGGGGCCGACGGCGTGCTCGTCTCCGGCTGTCACTTCGGCGACTGCCACTACCTTGAGGGCAACTACAAGGCAGCCAAGAGGATGTTCCTCTTGAAGAGTGTCCTCAAGAACATCGGTCTTGACGACAAGCGTCTCAGGATGACCTTCGTCTCTGCATCCGAGGGTGCGAAGTGGGGCATGGTCATGTCGGACGTCGTCAAGACCATCAACGAGCTCGGTCCAAGCCCGCTCAAAGAGTTTGCCAGGTAATATCATATCAATAGACAGGGGATACAGACAATGGCAATCAGTGTGAATTTGATCACGGGTCGCACGATCCAGCAGGGGGTGTCCATGGAGGCGGGGAAGGAAAAACCCGCCTACACCACCGCCTGCGGGATCATCGAGCTTGACCCGGCGGACTTTAAAAAGCTGGGAGCTTACCGCAACACGAACGTACGTGTTACCAGCAAATACGGCAGCGTTATCGTCAAGGCGGTCGAGGCAACCCAGGGTCCCCACCCCGGTGTAGCATATATACCGATGGGTCCGTGGGCAAACATGGTGGTCAACCCGAACACCTACTCTACCGGGATGCCTACCTTTAAGGGTACGCCTGTTGAGGTCGAGGTCGCCAAGAACGAACCCGTCCTTGGCTCGCTTGAGCTGGTGCGCAAGGCTTGCAGGGGTGAACTTGCATGACCAAGACTGTAACCGATGTTATCTGCCCGTTCTGCGGAACACTCTGCGACGACCTCGAGGTCGTCGTCAGCGATGACGGCAAGAAACTTCTCGAGGTCTACAACGCCTGCGCCATCGGCGCCGAGAAGTTCCTGCACTCCCAGGCAAAAGACCGGATTACCCGGCCCCGTATGCGGCAGGAAGACGGCTCCTGGAAGGAGATCACTTACGACGAGGCCGTCGAGTACACAGCAAAGATGCTCGCCGACGCAAAGAAGCCCCTGATGTACGGCTGGAGTTCCACGAACTGTGAGGCCCAGGCCACCGGCTCCGAGCTCGGCGAGATCGTCGGGGCGGTCATGGACAACACGGCGACCGTCTGTCACGGCACGTCCCTCATCGCGGTGCAGGATATCGGGATTCCGAGCTGCACGCTCGGCGAGGTCAAGAACCGGGCGGACCGGATCGTCTTCTGGGGCTGCAACCCGGCCCACGCCCACCCGCGCCACATGTCCCGCTACTCGATCTTCCCCCGCGGGTTCTTCACCGGCAAGGGCCACACCGGCCGCAAGGTGATCGTCGTCGACCCGCGCCCCACCGACACCGCGAGCGTGGCGGACGTCCACCTCCAGGTCGAGCAGGGCCGCGACTACGAACTCCTCAACGCTCTCCGCGTGGCGTTCAAGGGCGAGCAACTCCCCGACGTCGTCGCCGGGATCCCGAAAGAGAAGATCTACGAGGCCGCCGAGACGCTCAAGAGCGGCCGGTTTACGATCATCTTCTTCGGCATGGGCGTGACCCAGTCGCTCGGCAAAAACCACAACATCGATGAGGCCATCGCGGTTACCCGGGACCTGAACGAGTACACGAAAGCGGCCATCATGCCGATGCGCGGGCACTACAACGTCACCGGCTCCGGTCAGGTCTGGGGCTGGCTCTTCGGGTTCCCCTACGCAGTGGACCTCTCCCGTGGCTTTGCCCGCTACAACCCCGGCGAGACGACCTCCAACGACCTGCTTCGCAGGGACGAGGTGGATGCCGTCTTCGTCCTCGGCAGCGACCCCGGCGCGCACTTCCCGTTCAGCTCGGTCAAGAAGATCTACGGCCTCCCGTCGGTCGCCATCGACCCGCACGAGACCCCGACCACCGAGGTCTGCAAGGTCCATGTCCCGGTCGCGTTCGTCGGCGTCGAGATCGGCGGCTGCGCTTACCGGATGGACAACGTGCCGATCGAGACGAGAAAAGTCGTCGAGCCCCCGGAGGGCATGATGACCGATGAAGAGTTCCTCGACCGCGTCCTCGCGCGGGTCAAGGAGATCAAGGGGGTATAAAGATGGCAGAGTTTCTCATCAAGAACGGATTCGTCTTTGACCCGGTTCTCGGGATCAAGGGCGATAAAGCCGATATCGCCATCAAGGACGGCAAGATCGTTGAGACCACCGCAGTCAAGAATGCGAAGGTCATCGATGCGACCGGCAAGACCGTCATGGCCGGCGGGGTCGACGTCCACTCCCATGTGGCCGGCCCGAAAGTGAACGTCGGCCGCAACTTCCGCCCGGAGGACAAGCTCTTCGGCTACAAGGCCCGGAGCGGCATCGAGCGGATGCAGGGCGGATTCTCGGTCCCGACAACGATCCGGACCGGCTACAACTACGCCCGCATGGGCTACACCACGGTGATGGAAGCGGCCATGCCGCCGCTCTACGCCCGGCACACCCATGAAGAGATGCGGGACACCCCGATCCTCGACCAGGGTGCCTACCCGGTCTTCGGGAACAACTGGTTCGTGCTCGAGTATCTCAAGAACCACGAGATCGAGAACACCGCTGCCTACATCGCCTGGCTCCTCAAGGCGACGAAGGGTTACGCCGTCAAGGTCGTCAACCCCGGCGGCACGGAAGCCTGGGCCTGGGGCCTGAACTGCGAGAACGTTCACGACCCGGTTCCGTACTTCGACATCACCCCGGCCCAGATCATCAAGGGCCTCATCGAGGCGAACGAGTACCTCGGTCTCCCGCACTCGATGCACATGCACGCGAACAACCTCGGGAACCCCGGCAACTACACGACGACGCTCGACTCGTTCAAGCTCTCCGAGGGCATCAAGCCCAACAGCAAGTTCGGCCGCGACCAGGTGATGCACCACACCCACGTCCAGTTCCACTCCTATGGTGGCGACTCCTGGGCGAACGTGGAGTCGAAGGCGAAAGAGATCATGGCCTACGTGAACTCGCACGACAACCTCACCATCGACATGGGTCAGGTGACGCTCGACGAGACCACGACCATGACCGCCGACGGCCCGTTCGAGCACCACCTCACCGAGCTGAACCACCTGAAGTGGGCGAACGTCGACGTCGAACTCGAGACCGGGTCCGGGGTCGTGCCCTACGTCTACAGCCCCGGCATCAAGGTCTGCGCCATCCAGTGGGCGATCGGTCTTGAACTCGCGCTGCTCGCCAACGACCCCATGCGGGTCTTCATGACCACCGACCACCCCAACGCCGGCCCCTTCATCCGCTACCCGCGGATCATGAAGTGGCTCATGAGCCAGGAGGCTCGGGACCAGCAGTTCGACGCCTTCAAGCACAAGGACAAGGTCATCGACGCGACCAACCTCGCCGGCATCGACCGCGAACTCTCGCTCTACGAGATCGCGCAGATGACCCGTGCCGGACCGGCGAAATCGCTCGGCCTCGCCCACATGTACGGCGGCCTTGCTCCCGGCCTCGAGGCGGATGTCGTTATCTACGACTTCAACCCGAACGAGCCCTGCGCACCCGACGTCATCGAGACGGCGTTCGGCAATGCCGAGCACCTCTTCAAGGCCGGGGTCCAGGTCATCCGCGACCACGAGATCGCCAGCAACGGCAACAAGCGGACCCTCTGGGTGAACGCGAAGGTCGACGAGAACCCCCAGGTGATGCGTGACGTCAAGGAGAAGTTCCTCCGCTACTACACCGTCACCCTGAACAACTACGAGGTTACCGGGCACTACCTCCCCAACCCGTACGTGATCGAGGTTGACGCAACACAGTGAGGTGCAGAAAGGATGGAAACCGTTACACTCACCATTAAGGACCAGCCCGGGCTGTACCTCGAGGCCGACACCATCACTCCCGATGCGTTCGCCGGGAAGAAGGCTGAAGAGATCGCCGGACTCCCCGTCTACATCGGAAGGGACGAGCACAAACTCGGAGAGTTCTTCGAGGTCTCCGGCAAAGCCGGAGCGACCGCAGCGGAGACAAAGATCGTCGTCAAAGGCGATCTCTCCCGGGTCAAGTACATCGGCATGAAGATGACTGCCGGCGAGATCGTCGTCGACGGCAACGCCGATATGTACGTCGGTGCCTGGATGCAGGGCGGCAAGATCACCGTGAACGGGAACGTTGACGCCTTTGCCGGAACCGGGATGAAGGGCGGGGAGCTCATCATCAAGGGCAACGCCGGGAACTACCTCGGCGCTGCATACCGCGGAGACTGGCGCGGCATGTCCGGCGGAAAGATCACTGTTGCCGGCAACGCCGGGAGCGACCTCGGCACCTTCATGACCGGCGGCGAGATCGTCATCGGCGGCGACGTCGACGTCCACGTTGCAACCCACGCCGAAGGCGGCAAGATCGTCATCAAGGGCAACGCGAAGAGCCGCCTTGGCGGCCAGATGGTCGAAGGCGAGATCTATGTCTTCGGCAACATCGATGTCATGATGCCCGGGTTTGCATACCGGGAAGATGTCGATATCGAGGTGGACGGCACCAAAGGACGGTTCGCCCTCTACGAGGGTGACCTTGGCGAGCGCCACCGCAAGCGGAAAGGCCAGACGATCTACGCCAAGTTATACCAGCAGATCAGGGCCTGATCTCTCCTTTTTTTCGCTCTGCATGCAGAGCAGCACCGACCTCCAGGAGGCTGACGTAGCATGTGTGGAAAAAATAACAAAAAGTAGTACTATTTTTATTATTTCATACTACTCACGGAGTGGTATGATAAATTTGCTATTCAGTGCAATTGACCCTTATTCCCCGAATATTTAATATTGCACTTCCGATATATATCCAATCATAGGCATAAATAGGAATGCTTATATCATCAGAGAAGGTTACTATCTTTTTGTCCCACGAGGACGTGCAGTAGTTACCGGCAGACACAGCCAGCGATACTTTTAGCGTTCACTTCACACTCCCGGATTGTATGCATTTAAAGAGGGTAATGGAGGAAAATTATGGCAAAATACAAGGAAACTATTGACCTGTACGATGATGCAGGCAAGCAGTTGAAGAGTGGTGTGCCGCTGGAAAAGATCAGCCCGCTGGTCAACCCGGCAACCAGGAAGCTCATCGACCTGACCAAGAGGACGATTGCAGTCAACCTGGGAGGCATCCAGGAGTCCCTGAAGACCGGAAAGGTAGCGAAGGGCTACGTTCTCGGACGCGAGATGAACCTCGACATCGTCGGCAACAAGGACGCCATCATTGAGAAGATCAAGGGAATGGTCCAGGTCGAGGAGGGTGACAACACCAACATCCGCGAGTTCGGCGGCGGTAAGCTCATCCTCGTCGAGGTGCCCAGCGCCCGCCTGGAGGCCGCATCCACCTACGATGCCGCTGTCACCTCGGTCGCAGCCGCGACAACCTACTCGCTCGTCGAGCAGTTCAACATCGGGGCGTTCGACGCAGCGATGGTCAAGGCGGCAGTCTGGGGTTCCTACCCGCACACGATGGACCTTTCCGGTGCCAACGTCGTGTCCATTCTTTCGATCCCCCAGAACAACGAAGGTCTCGGCTACGCGCTCCGTAACATCCCGGTAAACCACGCCGTGATGATGACGAAGAAGAACGCGATGCAGGGAGCGGCACTCGCATCCACCTTCGAGCAGGCAGGAATGTTTGAGATGGGTAACGCCATCGGACCGTTCGAGCGCGCCCAGCTGCTCGCGTACGCCTACCAGGGCCTGAACGCGAACAACCTGGTCTACGACCTCGTCAAGAAGAACGGTGCAACCGGAACCATCGGTACCGTCGTCCAGAGCCTGGTCGAGCGCGCCATCGAGGACAAGGTCATTGTCCCCGGCAAGAAGGGCGGCTACTTCCAGTTCTACGACACCAAGGACCCCATGCTCTGGAACGCCTACGCAGCTGCGGGAACCATGGCGGCCACCATGGTCAACTGCGGTGCCGGACGGTTCGCCCAGGCAGTCTCCTCGACGCTCCTGTACTTCAACGACCTGCTCGAGCACGAGACCGGCCTCCCCGGCTGTGACTACGGCCGTGTCATGGGTACCGCCGTCGGGTTCTCGTTCTTCAGCCACTCGATCTATGGTGGTGGCGGCCCCGGTATCTTCAACGGCAACCACGTCGTGACCAGGCACGCAGCCGGTGTGGCTATCCCGTGCGTGGTCGCTGCAGCAGCGCTCGACGCCGGAACCCAGATGTTCTCGCCCGAGAGCACCTCCAAGGTCTACGGCGACACCTTCGGCCAGGTTGACGTCTTCAACAAGCCGATCCAGCAGATCGCACAGGGTGTGTAAATAACACAAGGATACTAATGACAGACGCCATATACCCTCAGGTTCGAATCGTTTCTGCGCGATTCCTCAAGCCCGATACGGTGGAACGGCTCCTGAACAGAATCATTCAGGTCGGCGGGATTCGCCGGATGTCCCTTAACGGACAGAGCATTCCCGCCACTGTTCCCTATGGCCCGGCACGGGGGAAACCCAACCCCCACCCGGACCGTAAGGCCATCCGTGTCGGAGACCAGGAAGTCCAGCTCCGGGTACAGGTCGGAACGATCATCCTGGAGCTCGAGGACGAGTCGTACATCCCGGCAATAGGGGAAGCAGTTGACGAGGTCTTTGCCGATAAGGACTTCTCCTGCATCGTCCAGAAGGGGCGGTACATGAAGACCCAGCCGACACTGTCCGACTACGCAAAGTACGGACCTGACGCCGACAGCGAGATCCTCGGACTCGTCGATCCGAGAAGGAAAGACGGTCCTGTTATCATCCAGGGAACCAAGTAAGATGCCAATCGGAAGAGTAACCCAGGTTGTTGACTGCCGCGAGAGCATGGGGATGGGAAAAGGAGGCGGTCTTGCCCAGCGCGGGACCATCTCCGAGGCCAGGTCCCCGGATGTGATCGTGATAGGAATGTCCCCCGGCCGCAGACACGTCACAAAACCGGTCTGCGACATCACCTCCGGCCTTCGGCGGGAGGGGGCGGAGTTCTCCGTGAGCACGCTCGTCCTCAATGCAGGAAGCGGCGTTCCGGCAGATTCTCCCGTCGCGGGTCACGTTCTCGGAGCATACTTCGGGCTGACAGAGAAAGAGATCGCCCAGATAGAACAGCACAAGGTCGCCATCCTGCACCATGGGAATGTCCGCTCCCATGTCGTGCAGAAGGTCAGATTTATCCTTGAGCATGTAAACATCAGGGCGATCGTCGTCTCGCAGGCTCCGATCGACTTCGAGGACCTCGCAAAAGAGGGAGTCAGGACAGCAGTGGTTATGCCGCCGCCCGACCGGGTGAAGACGAAAGGCATGGTGATGGATATCGTCAGCGGTGTAACACGGGGTCAGACGCCAGGCAGGGAGAGATTGGCGGAAGTCATTCGTGCCGTTATGAAAGTGCTAAAAAGCCCAACATGAAGGTGAATTGAGATATGGCATACAAGCCCCAATACGGACCGGGTACATCCAACGTCGCCGCGAACCGGCGCAAGCAGATGGACCCCAACCAGAAGCTTGAGAAGATGCGTGATGTGACGGACGAGGACATTGTTCTGATCCTCGGCCACAGGGCGCCCGGAGCCGCCTACCCGACGGCCCACCCGCCGCTCGCCGAGCAGCAGGAGCCCGACTGTCCCATCCGGAAGATTGTAACCCCGACCGACGGTGCCAAGGCCGGCGACCGCGTCCGCTACATCCAGTTTGCGGACTCGATGTTCTTCGCCCCCTCGCAGCCCTACCAGCGGACCTACACCGAGTGCTACCGCTTCCGCGGTATCGACCCCGGTACGCTCTCCGGCCGTCAGATCGTCGAGTGCCGCGAGCGTGACCTCGAGAAGTACTCCAAGGATCTCGTCAACACCGAACTCCTCGACCCCGCCCGCACCGGTATCCGTGGCGCGACCGTGCACGGCCACTCGCTCCGTCTTGCCGAGAACGGCATGATGTTCGATATGCTCCAGAGGAGTGTCCTTGGCGAGGACGGCATCGTCCGCTACGTCAAGAACCAGATCGGCGAACCCCTCGACCGTGCGGTTGCCGTCGGCAAGCCGCTCGACGAGAACTGGCTCAAGGCGCACACGACGATCTTCCACTCGCTCGGCGGCACTGCGTACCGTGACGATGCTGAGTACATCGAGTACGTCCAGCGCATTCACACGCTGCGGACGAAATACGGATTCCTTCCCATGGAGTGATAAGAAATGGCAAAGATTGAGAGAACCAAGAAGCTGTTCCTGAAGTCGCTCAAGGAGAAATTCCAGGGACAGGACGTCCAGTCCGAGACGACCGAGTTCTACAAGTTCAACGGCTACCACCAGTCTCCCCGCAAGGAGGAGTTCGTGAAGGCCAGCCGCGCCGTCGAGATGGACCGCGGCATCTCCATGTATGACCCCGTGCGCTGCCACCTTGGCGGTATCCCGCTCGGCCAGCGCCAGCTGATGACCTACGAGGTCTCCGGCACCGGTGTCTTTGTGGAGGGTGACGACCTGCACTTCGTCAACAACGCTGCGATGCAGCAGATGTGGGACGACATCAGGAGGACCGTCATCGTCAACATGGACCTCGCCCACCAGACCCTGCAGAAGCGTCTGGGCAAGGAGGTTACCCCCGAGACGATCAACGAGTACCTGCACGTGCTGAACCACGCCATGCCCGGCGCGGCCGTCGTTCAGGAACACATGGTCGAGACTCACCCCGGCCTCGTCGACGACTGTTACGTCAAGGTCTTCACCGGCGACCAGGAACTCGCGGACGACCTCGAGCCCCAGTTCGTCCTCGACGTCGAGAAGCTCTTCCCCGCAAAGCAGGCTGAGGCGCTCTCCGCTGCCGTAGGAAAGTCCCTCTGGCAGGCGATCCACGTCCCGACCACGGTCGTCCGGACCTGCGACGGTGGAACGACCTCCCGGTGGTCTGCGATGCAGATCGGTATGTCCTTCATCGGCGCCTACCGCATGTGCGCCGGCGAAGCGGCCGTCGCCGACCTCTCCTACGCCGCAAAGCACGCGGGTGTCATCCAGATGGCGTCCCACCTGCCCGCCCGGCGTGCCCGTGGCCCGAACGAGCCCGGTGGTCTTGCATTCGGTCTCTTCTCCGATATCGTCCAGGCGAACAGGAAGTACCCCAACGACCCCGCCAAGGCCTCCCTTGAGGTCGTCGGTGCCGGAACCATGCTTTACGACCAGATCTGGCTCGGCTCCTACATGTCCGGCGGTGTCGGATTCACCCAGTATGCAACCGCGGCCTACACGGACAACATCCTCGATGAGTTCACCTACTACGGCATGGACTACATCAAGGACAAGTACAAGGTCGACTGGAAGAACCCGAGCCCGAACGACAAGGTCAAGCCGACCTACGACATCGTCAACGACATCGCGACCGAGGTCGCCCTCAACGGCATGGAGCAGTACGAGCAGTTCCCGACCATGATGGAGGACCACTTCGGCGGGTCCCAGCGTGCCGGTGTGCTTGCCGCTGCATCCGGTCTGTCGACCTCTATTGCGACCGGAAACTCCAACGCCGGCCTGAACGCCTGGTACCTCTGCATGCTCCTGCACAAGGACGGATGGTCGCGTCTCGGCTTCTTCGGCTACGACCTCCAGGACCAGTGCGGTTCCGCGAACTCCCTCTCCATCCGTGGAGACGAGGGCGCGATCGGCGAGGTCCGTGGCCCGAACTACCCGAACTACGCCATGAACGTCGGACACCAGGGCGAGTACGCCGCCATCACCGGCGGTGCCCACTACGGCCGCGGCGACGCGTGGTCCTTCGACCCGCGTGTCAAGATCTGCTTCGCCGACCCGAGCCTGAAGTTCGACTTCGCCGAGCCCCGCCGCGAGTTCGCGAAGGGTGCAATCCGCGAGTTTATGCCCGCCGGCGAGCGTTCGCTCATCATCCCGGCACGGTAAACCCTACTCAACTTTTTTTTACCTAGCGTAACCAGGAATGACTAAAAAGGACATTCCGGGCGATTTTTTACATTTCGTTGCGATATCGGCGCAACTTTTCGAAACCTTTAATTAAGTCATAAACAACTGTTAAATGAACCAAAAAGGTTTTGAACTCATACTCCTGGTGCATCGCGCACCGGAGGAGGATGCTGAATGGAAGAGATCGTATTTGGCATCGGCATTACCGCATTGGCAGGTGCTCTTGCAACCGTAGCCGGCGCTGCGGAAGACGTTGAATCTGATATCGGATCACAGGGTGACCCGAACTCACAGGTTCAGCTCGCTCCGCAGATGGGATATATTCACCGCATCTTTAACAAAGCAGTTGCCGGTGAACCCCCAGCGTACGGACTCTGGGTTGCTCTGGGTGCAGGCCTTGCCTGGGCATTCATGGCGATGCAGATAAACGCGATACTTGCAATCGTGCTCGGAAGCGCTCTCGCGGTCTTCGTGCAGGGCGTGTATGCGACAACCGCATACCTCGGCCGTACTGCAAGTCTCGCCAAGTTTGGACAGCCGGTCTATATCGACATCTTGAAGTCGATGACGACCGTGACCATGGCACACGCGTTCGTGGCGATCTTCACCACCGTCGCAATGTGTCACCTGATGATCAGCGCGCTCGGTCACCCCTTCCCGCTCCCGCTCCTGGGTCTCGTCTGGGGTATCGCACTCGGTGCGGCCGGGTCTGCAACCGGTAACCCGTTCTACGGAAAGGAGCGGCAGTACCAGGAGCAGAAGTTCGGAGCCGGTGTTCCGATCTCCGCGTCCGGTAACATCGTCCGCTACGCCGAAGCCGGCCAGCGGAACTCGCTCGACAACGGTTTCTTCAGCGCCAAACTCGGCGGCCCCGCGTCGGGTGTCTGTTTCGGCCTGATCGTCTTCTTTGAACTCTGGCGTACCGTGGTCTTCGAAGAACTCAACGTCTGGGGACCCGTCATCATCGGTGTCGTCGTTATCCTGATCTTTGCCATCATCGACCGCTACATTGAGGTCTGGGCAAGGAAGAACTTCGGACCCTACACGGCCCCTGAGGAGGCATCATCATGAGCGCACTCGGAGGACCTAAACAGACTGGAGGCGTCCAGCCCCCGACGGGAATGGGCCTCGTTGTCAGCATTATTCTTATCATCGTCGCGCTTGCGCTCGCCTTCTTCCTCGTGCAGATGGCCGGCGTGATTGCCGTCATCGGCATCATCATCGGCGGCGTCCTGATCGCGTTCGGTGTCCACTTCGTCCCGGTCGGCGGTGCTCCCGCAGCAATGGGACAATCACCAGGTATTGCGACCGGTGTCGCGATGCTTGCCGCCGGTGCCGGGCTTGCCGGTCTCTTCGGCGGTGCGTGGGCCGCTCCGTTCGGCTTCGCTGTCGCTCTCGCCGGCGGCGCAGTCGGTGGTGGGCTCCTGATGGCGATCACCTGTACGATGGTCAACGTCATCTACATCTTCGGTATGGGTATCCCGGCAGCCTCCGGTAAGGTCGCAAAGGACCCGATCACCGGCGACACCTTCCCCGAGTACAAGAGCCAGGGTACCGAGGGGCACGGCCTCCCGTTCATCTCCTGGGTCGGCGGTGTCATCGGCGGCGCTCTCGGTGGTCTCGGCGGAACGCTCATCTACCTCGAGCTCCTCGACGTCTACCAGGCACAGCTGCCCGTCATCCTCAACACAACGGTCGAGCAGATCGCGCCCGTCGCTATCTCGCTTGCCGGTATCTTCGCGGTCGGTATGTTCCTCGTGAACGCCGTGCTTGCCGCGTACAACATCACCGGTACGATCGAAGGCCCGCATGACCCCAAGTTCAAGCGGTTCCCGAGAGCAGTCATCGCAGCCGCCGCGGCATCGGCCGTCACCGGCATCTTCGCGATTGCGCTGCTCAGCCTGATAGGGGGTTTCTAAATGTCAGTGAAAGTTGAAGTCGGAGCAGGCGGCATCCCGCACAACCAGATCCTGATCTACGGCCTCGTGGGATCGCTCGTCCTCATCTACCTGACATACCTGAACACGATCACCGGCACCCAGTACTTCGCATTCTTC
Organism: Methanobacteriota archaeon; assembly: GCA_023457135.1. Lineage (GTDB taxonomy): Archaea > Halobacteriota > Methanomicrobia > Methanomicrobiales > Methanoculleaceae > Methanoculleus. The sequence goes on from JAEWMO010000063.1 coordinate 28,261, forward strand.
GGCGGTCTTGCCGCTGTCGCTGCGCTCCTCTGGGGTACCGACACGATCAAGCACCTCTGCAGCTACGGTCTTGGTACCGGTGTCCCGTCGGCGGGTATGATCGCGCTCGGGTCCGGTGTCGTCGCCGCTCTCTTCGGAGCCACCACCGGTATCTTCGCGCCCATCACGACGATCATCATCGCCGCGATCATCGGTGCGGTAGCCGGCATCCTGGCAAACAACGTGGTCCGGATGGACATCCCGGTCATGGTTGTCTCGCTGATCGAGCTCGCTATCGTCGGTGCCATGACGGTGCTCGGCCTCGCGGCAATGGCCTGCGGGACGTTTGAGTTCCTCGGCATGATCACCGGCACGACCGTCATCCTCGGATTCGCCGTGGAGACCTATAGCGCATCCGTCATCGGCGGCAGCATCATCGCCGTGATCTTCATGCTCGGCGCCATCGCCATCCAGCACTCCTTCAACGCCTGTCTCGGGCCCGGGGAGAAGCAGGACCGGACGCTCATGCTCGCTGCAGAGTGCGGGTTCCTCTCGATGATCACCGTTGCGATCATCTCGTTCGCGTTCATCGGACTCCTTCCCGCTCTCGTCGCGCTGATTGTCTCGATCGTCGGGTGGCTCTACACCTACACGCAGTACATCGCGCTCTCGAAGCGTGACGCCTACGCGTGGCTCGACGCTCAGCCGATCCTGGAGCCCAAGGGAGGTGCCTAAATGGCATACATTCAGGTACTGCCCGAGTACGGACTCGTCGTCGACCCGATGGTCGGTATCGTCACCACCGCCGGCGTCTCGTACACCCCCGTGCTCGAGCAGGTGGCGGAACTTGAGAAGATCACCGACGACCTGGTCGGCATGCTCTCCGGAGAGGGCAACTTCCTGGCATCGTTCCCGAACAGGGAAGGTGTTCTCAATGTCGCCGGAGGCGTGACCGCATTCTGGTACGGCATGGCAATCGGCCTTCTGGTTGCCGGTGTCGTTGTATTAGGACTGCTGTGAGGTGAAGAACATGGTTGAGAAGAAATCACCGGCCAGCGGATGGCCGATTGTTCAGGGCGACTTCCACACAGGAGATGCACAGAGCTGCGTCGGCGTCGTCACCATGGGATCCCACCTCGACGAACAGGGCATCTGCGACGCCGGAGCGGCAATCGCGGGGTCCTGTAAGACCGAGAACCTCGGCCTTGAGAAGATCATCGCGAACGTCATCTCCAACCCCAACATCAGGTACATCCTCTGTTGCGGTACGGAAGTCAAGGGGCACCTCTCCGGTCAGAGTTTCATGGCTCTGCACGCCGGCGGTGTCTCCGGCGGTAAGATCGTCGGCGCTCAGGGAGCCATCCCGTTCATCGAGAACCTCTCCGACGAGGCGATCAAGCGCTTCCAGGACCAGGTCGAGATGGTCAACATCATGGAAAGCGAGGACATGGGCACCATCAAGGCCAAGATCAACGAACTCAAGGCCAAAGATCCCGGTGCGTTCGGCGCAGAAGCCATGATCGTCGAGGTCAAGGAGGCAGGCGGTGCCGGTGCAGAGGAAGCAACCGGCGAAGTACAGCCGCTCTCCGGTGAACTTGCACTGATTCACGCACGGATGAAGGTCATCGAGCGGATGGTCACCGATATCGGCTACCGCAACAGGTTTGCCGCCGGTGTCTACTCGGGCAAAGTCGAGGGCGTCATGATCGGCCTGATCGTCTCGTTCGTGATCCTGGGATTCATCTTGCTGGGGTGAGATAGATGGCAGAAGAAACTACACAGGCTGCAGGCCCCATCCGGATGACGGCGATCAACACCATGATGGACGCTATCCGGTACAAGGCACAGATCCTTGCCCGCACGACCAAGCTCGAATCGGGTATCATGGGTATGGGCATCGTTGGGTTCGGCATCGGACTCCTCGTAGCGCTGCTCCTGATCGTGATTCCGGCAATGATGCTGGGGGCGATCTAACATGGTTGAGAAGAAATCACCGGCCAGTGGATGGCCGATCGTTCAGGGCGACTTCCACACGGGAGATGCGCAGAGCTGCGTCGGCGTCGTCACCATGGGATCCCACCTCGACGAACAGGGCATCTGCGACGCCGGAGCGGCGATCGCCGGGTCCTGCAAGACCGAAAACCTCGGCCTTGAGAAGATCATCGCGAACGTCATCTCCAACCCCAACATCAGGTACATCCTCTGCTGCGGCACGGAAGTTAAGGGGCACCTCTCCGGTCAGAGCTTCATGGCTCTGCACGCCGGCGGTGTCTCAGGCGGTAAGATCGTCGGCGCTCAGGGAGCCATTCCGTTCATCGAGAACCTCTCCGACGAGGCGATCAAGCGCTTCCAGGAGCAGGTCGAGATGGTCAACATCATGGAAAGCGAGGACATGGGGACCATCAAGGCCAAGATCAACGAACTCAAGGCCAAGGACCCCGGTGCGTTCGGCGCTGAAGCCATGGTCGTTGAGGTCAAGGAAGCAGGCGGCGGTGCCGCAGAGGTTGCCGTTGCAGGAGCAAACCCGCAGTTCCTTGAGATCGAGGAGCGGCTCAACGCTATCGAGACGAGGATCGAGTTCGTCGATGCAGAGATTGCCCAGCGCGTCGGAAGAAAGATCGGGCGCGATATCGGTATCCTGTACGGACTGGTTGCAGGTTTGATTGTATTCATGATGTTGTTGGTATTACTCCCCAAGTTAGTGGAGTTCCTGTAAGGAGGATTGACGAATATGTTCAAGTTCGAAAAAGAGCAGACGGTACACGACTTTAATGGTACCAAGATCGGCGGGCAGCCTGGAGAATACCCGACCGTGCTCGGTGCATCCATCTTCTACAACAAACACGAAGTTGTGCTGGATGACCACACCGGAAAGATCGACAAGCCAAAGGCAGAGGCACTCTGGAACCGCTGTCAGGAACTCTCGGACCTCACCGGGCTTCCGCACTTCATCCAGATGATCGCGGAATACGGCGAGGCCTTCGAGAGCTACATCGACTGGTTCTGCACCATCGATGACAAGACCGCATTCCTGATGGACTCGTCGGCGCCCAAGGCGCTCGTCCACGCGTGCGAGTACGTCACCCAGGCGGGTGTCGCAGACCGTGCGATCTACAACTCGATCAACGGTTCGATCCTGCCCGAGAACATCGAGGCGCTCGCCAAGAGCGACGTGAACGCAGCAATCGTCCTTGCCTTCAACCCCGGCGACCCGTCGGTTGCCGGCCGTGAGAAGGTTCTGGTCGAGGGTGGCGTTGCCGGACAGTCGATGGGAATGCTCGAGATTGCCGAGAAGTGCGGTATCACCCGCCCGATCCTCGACACTGCAGCAACCCCGCTCGGTCTCGGCTCCGGTGGCTCGTACCGTGAGATTCTCGCCTGCAAGGCGATCCACGGTCTCCCTACCGGTGGTGCCTACCACAACATGACCGTCTCCTGGACCTGGCTGAAGCGGTGGAGAAAGAACGTCCTCGCCGAGCAGTACAAGGGCAAGGACCTTCTGCTCGAGCAGATGTCCCACCACTACTTCGGTGGATTCGAGGGTATCAGGCAGGCGGCCTGGTCTGCACCCGATATCGGATGCAACCTCATCGCCCAGACCCTCGGCGCCGACCTTATCATGTACGGGCCGATCGAGAACGTCGAGCCCGCCGTTACCGCGTGTGCCTACACGGACATCACCGTCCTTGAAGCGGCACGCGACTTCGGTATCGAGCCCAAGGTCGACACCCACCCGATCTTTAAACTCGTATAACCCTTTTTTTTAGTGGCCCGGTATCCCACTGCGGCCGATACAGGCTCCCTGCATCCAGCCCTCAACCTCGTCCGGATGGCCCTGCCGCTTCACGCAACACTTCCCTCGCACTTCGCGGCTTCGCGCTTTTCGCAGAGCGAGAGCGAGCTTGAGGCACCGGAGGTAAGCTAAGAAGGTGCGAAGTATGGCAGACCAGAGAACCGGAGCGAGAAACGGAGTTCGAAAAAGAAGATGCAGGGGGTTCCGGGAGCCGAAGTCTCCCCCCGCCCGGTGCTCAGGGCAGGTCGATGTGCCCGGCGATCCGGAGCTTCCCGCCCTCAAGGTAGTGGAGCACCGCCCTGTCGCCGGGGAGGTAGACGAGATCCTTCTCCAGGGTAAGCGTGAGCGTCGGCTGCCGCCAGTCCCCGTTGTCCCGCACCGCCTCCACCCGTGTCGGGATGAACTGCATCCAGTGGCCGAGGTGGAGCACCGTCCCCGCCGTGAGGGGGGCCGGCCAGTATTTCACCAGGGTCGCCGGGACCTCAAGGGTCGTCCCGGTCCGGATCGCAGGATCGTTTGAGAGGACAAAGCCACGGTCGAGGTCGTCGGACTCGATGTTCTTGAGCGCGAGCCCCACGCGGTCACCCTCCGCGGCCCAGTCGAAGTCGTCGTCATGCTTCTGGATGGACCGCAGGCCGACCGGCCGCTCACCGGGGTAGACCTTCAGGCCATCGTGCTTCCGGATGCCCCCCCGGATCACGCCGCCGAGGATGACTGTCCCGATGCCGCGGACGTTGAAGTGGTGGTCGATCGGGATCGTTCCCGGGGTCCCGGCGGCGGGCGGTGCGGATACGCGGGCATGGGCCTCCTGGAGCAGGAGGTCGCGCAACGCGATCGGATCCTCGTCCACGAACTCATAATGCTCGAGCACCGTTCCCCGGAGAAGCGGCGCGATCTGGTCGGGGGTCAGGTAGTTCCGGAGGACGATATAGCCCTGCTTCACTCCCACCTCATTCATCATCAGCACCCACTCCCCGAAGATCGGGGTGATCTCGGCGAGGACGATGAGAACCGCATCCGCCATCGACGCGGCGTAGAAGAGCGGTGCCAGTCGCTCGGGATACCGCGATGGCTCGATGATGGTGACGGTGTCCTCACCCTTCTTCAGGTTATAGAACGTGATATCGGAGTCCGTGCCCTTCTTCCCGAGGTCCTTGGCGTATCCCGCGGGTCCCAGCACGGCAACATTCAGATTGCCCATATGCCTGATCTCTTGGTTATCCGAGAGTATGAGGTTAACTCAAGCGATACGGTTCCGGGAGTTCAGAAGCAGGAGTCCCGCCCGATCAGTTCTTCCACGGCCCGGCGGAACTCCCGGAACTCCCGCGAGACCTCAGGACCTGCAGAGCCCGGATAACAGTTTGCGCCCCGCGTGACAGTGCTGTCTCCGTTCACATCCATCCGCAGGTACCAGTAGGTGACGTCGCAGCAGGAGTACGCGGAGACATACTCCGGCTCCCACGTGTGGACCCCGAGCCGGCGGATGGTCTCCATGAACCGCGCCCACTCCTCCGGTGCCGGCGTCACCTCCATCACGACGCCGGAGTAGCCGCCGGCACTCGCATGCTCATAAAGGAGACGGCCACCCACGAGCCTGACGTAGAGGGACGGCCCGACGCTCCCGCCGACGTAGAACTCGAATGCCGACGGAAGAGACGATGGAGATCTACCGGCACACATACCAGGTTATACCACCAGCACGGCTAAGTATCCTATGACCACAAGGCCCATGCAGCAGATCCCGGCGACGTCGGCCCTGCCGGGAGTGAGGTCCCGCATGGGCGTCCGCCTGCCCGACCGGTATCCGCGGAGATCGATGGTCAGGCCGAGAACCGTTGCTTTTCCGAGTGAGTTCGAGACCAGGGGTATGATGATGGGGAAGAGGCCGCGGACCCTGCCGACAACGCCTCTGCCCGGGTTGTAGGCGCGGGCGAGCTGCGCCTCGTGGATCCGCTTTCCTTCAAGCTGCAGGCTCGGGATGAACCGGAGCGCAATCAGGAGCATGAGAGTATAGTCCACAGGCATCCGGAGACGGTCCATGAGATGGACGAGATCGCGCGGCTGCGTCGATATGACGAAGAGCTGGAAGGCGAAGAGCATCGCCGCGAACCGGAGCGACATCGCAGCCGCAAGGTCGATCGCCCCCGTCGTAACCGGGAAAGCACCGCCGATGACCGGGACCGCCTGCGGGACCAGGTAAAAGACGATGTCACCGCTCCGGATGGTGAGGATGGTCAGGACGAACAGGCTTGCCGCGAGCGAGACGAGCAGGGGCACCTGGCGGAGGAGGTCCCGGACAAGCCCGCCGACCGCCGCTACGGCCACGACCACTCCGACAAGGACCGCGAGCATCGCGGTATCGCTCGTCAGCACCGCGAGGAGCACGACGACGGCTGCAAAGATCAGTTTGGTGATCGGGTGGAGGCGGTGAAATGCGCTCTCCCTGATGACATACTGCATAATTTCGGGCATGATTCCTCCTCGTAGATTCTTTCGTCGCCGACGATGCTTCCGCGCTCCATCCTGACGATGCGGTCGGCGTATTCCTCCCCAAGACGCATATCGTGCGTCACCATGATGATGGTGTGGCCTTCCTGCCTCAGACGGCCGAGGGTCTCCATGACCCGCGCCGCCTCCCGGGCATCCAGCCCGGTCGTGGGCTCATCAAGCACGATCACCCTCGGCCTCATGGCAATGACGCAGGCAATGGCCAGGCGCTGCCGCTCACCGCGCGAGAGCGACCGCGGGTAAGCACCTCTCCGGTGGGTGAGTCCGACCTCGCGCAGGGCCGCCTCGATCGGCTCCCCCGTGCTGTCGGGATCGATATTCTTGAGGCCGAACGCCACCTCGTCTTCAACGGTCTCGGCGAAGAGCATGGTGTCAGGGTTCTGGAAGACCAGGCCCACGTAGCGCGCAAGTTCCGCGATCGGGACGGTCGCGGCATCGAGCCCGTCGACGAGGACGCTGCCCTCGGTGGGACGGAGCAGGCCGTTGAGATGCTTGATGAGCGTCGTCTTCCCGGACCCGTTCTCCCCGACCACGGCCACGATCTCGGCGGGAGCGACCTCGAGACTGACCCCGGAGAGCGCCGTCACCCCGTCGTAGCGGTGGACAAGTCCCTGGATGGATATGATGGACGGGGCTCCTGCCGGGAGGGCTGCCACCGGTGCAGGGTGGCGGGCGCCGCCTGCAGGGGACTGCAGGAGGCAGGCCTGCATCAGTTCGGCGGGTTGTCCTTCCTGCGCGATCCTTCCGTCTTCGATCAGGACCATCCGGTCCGCGATGGTAGCAAGCGCATCGAACTTCTGCTCGACGATGAGGACAGTCGTTCCCGCGTCTGCAAGCCGCCGGAGGAGCGCCGCGATCGCATCGGTCGCCTCCGTGTCCAGCTCGGCGGTCGGTTCGTCCAGGATCAGGATCTCCGTCCCCAGGGC
>JAEWMO010000064.1 GCA_023457135.1 Methanobacteriota archaeon
AGGCGAGCGCGGCAAACTCGTCGGGTTTGTAGGACTTGAACTTCTGTGCGATCAGGTCGTAAGCCTCGTCCCAGGTCGCCTCGACGAACTTGCCGTCCTTCTTGATGAGCGGCTTCGTGAGACGGTCAGGGCTGTTCACGAACTCGTGAGCGTAGGTGCCCTTCGGGCAGACCTTCCCCTCGTTGACTGGAGAGCGGCGGTACGGTGCTGTGCCGACAACCTTCCCGTCCTGGACGACAAGGTTGAAACTGCAGCCTGTTCCGCAGTAGGGACACGTTGTAGCTACATACTTCAACGTCATGTTTTTACCACACCTCTATGGTGAACCGAACATCTGCGGTTAAGCTACTTAAATTATGTTAGTTAACCAGATCTGCCCCAATCCCATCGCCGGCGCGAGCAGGCAAACAACAGACCACCCTGCTGCTATGCGCGTTTACACGGATGGTACCCTCCGGAATAGAGATTTTGATGTCCACCCGAGCAAGCTCTAATTATTAAACCGATCTCCGGGCAGGTTGCAGGGCGGGTTACAGTGCCGGGATGCGGTCCCGGAGCGGCCCGGGATTGGCCTGTAGATTGGAGAATCGGTTACTCCCTCCGAAAAAACTCCCCCGGGCCGCTCTTTTTCTACCGGGCAAGGTGTTATTATTGGTGGAAACCCACATCTCATACGGCTGCACAGGGAGCGGATCACCACCGTGAAGAAGAAACTCTTAATTCCGCCAATGCTCGCCGATCTGGTGACGAACGCCCTGACATCGATGGATGGGGTGAAGTTTACCGGGCTTGATGCCTGCCCGTCATGCGGCGGCCCGGTGACCGGGCACGACCTCCGGGCAAAGCGATTTGCCGTCCTGCTCGAGAACGGGAAAGAGCGGACGATCCGTGTCCACGTAAAACGGTTCTACTGCCAGCAATGCGGTGCTCTCTGCTACGCGGACGCGCCGTTCTACCCCGACACACGCCTTGCATCGCCCGTTGTCGACCTCTGCCTCCTCCTCTCGCAGCGGATGCCCTTCAACCAGGTGGCAGAACATCTCCGCGCGATGGGGATCGTCGTCGACCGGGGGACCATCCGGAACTACGCCTCCCGTGACTTCGGCGCGATCCCGGCAACGGAACTCTTCGGCCTCCCGCTACCCTTCTCGCTGCTGAACCTCGCCATCTCCGCCCTCGGGCGTGAGCGCTGTCCCATCGTAGGGGCAGAAGCGCTCGTTGCCTGCGGTTTCCCACCCGCAGGCCGGGCAGCGCCTTTTAGCAGGCGGTCTCCTGAAGAGCGGGATCAGCGGTATGAATAGGAAGAGAAAGAAGAACGGAAAGCCGAGGGCGAGCGACACGCCGGTTATGGCGACCGATACCGCAAGGAGAAGGAGGGTCAGTTGGAGGCGGCTCGCCGTCGCGCCACCTCCCTGACCGCGTATGCCGGCAGCGCATCAGAGACCGCCCCGATCTCCTCGTCAAGCGTGACGCCGCCCAGTTCCCGGGCAAAGAGGGGCGCCCCGATGCCTGCCGTGATCACCTGTTCGGCTCCGCTCTGGAAGAGTGCGCGCCCCACGGCACGGACGATCAGCGTTCGCTGGGCTTCCCAGAACTGCCGGGCTACCTGGACGGCCCCGGAGTTCCCGATCTCGTCGAGGTCCGCGCAGACGACACGGGCGAGCCTCCGGAGCGCCGCATCAGCGGTCTTCCTGCCGTTGTCGGGTGCGGGGCAGGTATAGTCCTCCGGGGTGATGTGGCCGAGCACGAGGTGCGCGTCGGCGCTCGCAGCGAAATACTCGGTGCTCACCGGCGTAACCTTCCCGTCCAGCGTGACCGAGGAGAGGATTGTGGCGATGTTCGTCCGGAGCATCCCGGTGTAGACGAGGTACTGCTTCTGTAGCCGCCGGGTATCCGTCAGGCCCTTGAGATTCTCAAAGTTGTTGAGGGGGATGATGTCGGCGGTGGTGCTCCCCACGTCGAGGAGGACCGCATCGGGATATTCTTCCCGCAGGTAGTCGGCGGACGCAAGCCAGTTCGCTGCCGCAAGGGCCGGGACCGGCCGGGTATGGAACGCTGCGTCGGTGCCGTAGAAGGCGGCGTCCGGGATGACCGTGCGGACAGCCCCGACGATCCACTCTATCCCCTCCATCTTGTTCGTGAAGCAGTCCGCGAGTTCGCCGCTCATCACCACGGCGGCGGGTTCCGCGTAGGGTTCCAGGAGATCCTTGAGCGGCGCACCCTGCCAGAGAGGGCAGTAGTGGATATGCACCCCGGCGTCGTCGACGACCTTGAGGTTCGCACCGCCGATATCGATGCCGATCATACCCGGCTGATCCTCCCGTCTTTGTCGAACCGGACCCTCCCGGAGAGGTGCACCTCTGTCGGCGCCTCGCCATGAGACGCTTTCACCAGGATATCGGCGATCTCCTCTTCCATAACCGCCGCGATCCCGACCAGGCTGGTTGTGGGTCTCGGGTTGACGTCCACCACATAGACCCGGTCACCGACGACGACATCGATCCCGGCATACCCCTGGCAGCCGAGGACGTTCATCGCCCGGGCGGCGACATCGACGATCTCCTCCTCGCGGTCGGGATGAACGGGCGTCTCCCCGCCGAGATACCGGAAACTGCCGTCGTCTGCAACGGCGATCTCCTGCCGGTTGACGGCAAGCAGGAGCGGCGGGTTGCCCGAGTAGAACTCGCAGACGTTGCCGGTCACCCGGCTCCCCACCAGGCTCACGCTCAGGGCCTCCCCCTCGATGTACGCCTCCGCGAACTCGCCGGCGCCCGGTGGGTCGTCCGTCAGCCGGACCCCGAGAGCCCCGCAGCCCGATATCGGCTTGACGACCCTCTTGCCCGCGCCGGCGGCGGGCGGCACCGGGATGTCGTGCCGGGCAAGGATCGCTGCTGTCCGCTGTTTGTTGGCAGAGACGGCCGCGTTCATGCTCCCGCACCCGACATTGTGGGTGAACTGTTCGAGCAGGTGCGTATACCGGAAGAGCAGATGGTCGGGCGCGATGACCAGGCCCACGTCGCACCCCGGTGCGAGCCTCCGGATCTCGCCCTCGAAGTCGGGTCCTTCGGGCGTCACCACGTCGTAGCCGCATTTCTCGAAACTTGCACTGAGGACGGCGAGCATTGCAGCACCCTCGGGCGCAAGTTCCGGGTCGTTGCATACGGAGTATTCGGCAAGAATTGCCTTCATCGTAGTAATGGTTGGCTGCCAGACACTTGACCCTGACGATCGGGCAAGTATTTGATGCACGGAGACCATCCCTATAGACAAGGATGAAGCCGAAGATTATGCTCACCAACGATGACGGGATCACCTCCGTGGCCCTCTGGGCGGCGTATGATGCTCTCGCACCGATCGCCGACGTTACGGTGGTCGCACCCGCCACCCAGCAGAGCGCTGTAGGAAGGTCAATCTCCATCTTTGAGCCGATCCGTGCGACAAAGGTGACGATGAACGGGGTGCCGGCATACTCGGTCGGCGGGAAACCGACCGACGCCGTGATCATCGGACTGTTTGCACTGCACCTGAAACCGGACCTGGTGGTCAGCGGGATCAACATCGGCGAGAACCTCTCCTATGAGTCCATCATGACCTCGGGCACCGTCGGGGCGGCTCTCGAAGCCTCCAACCAGGGGGTACCGTCCCTTGCCTTCTCGCTCCAGGTCGAGGACCAGGGCGACAAGTTCGACGACCCATCATGCGTCACCGACCGGTTCAGCGATGCAAGAAGGGTGGTTCGCGAGGTCTGCGAGCGGGTCCTCGCAAACGGGTTCCCGGAGAACGCCCACGTCATCAACGTGAACATCCCGGCAACGGTGCGCGGCGGCTACGAGATCACCCGGCTTGCCGAGAAACTCTTCTACACCGGCGTTGAGGAGCGTCTCGACCCTCGCGGGCGGCCCTACTTCTGGATCGACGGTCCCCTGCATGAGGACGCGGAGGAGGGGACCGACGTCCACGCGGTGCAGAAGGGCAACATATCCATCACACCCATCACGCTCGACTGTACGGCGTTCGGGGCTTCGGACGCCCTGAGAGGCATCTTCTCCTGACGGTATGGCTATCTGGATGAAGGGTGAAGAGTGATCATGAGTACACCGCAGACAGAGTCGAAGCGGAATGCCGGATATCACGCGGCCGGAATGGTCGAAGATAGGATGATCGTCGGTCTCGGCACCGGCTCGACGGTCTTTTTCGCGATGGAGCGGCTGGGCGAGCGGATAAGACGAGACGGCCTTTCCATCGCCGGCGTCCCGACGTCCTACCAGGCAGCCATCCGGGCACGCGAGTACGGTATCCCGCTCACGAGCCTCGATGAGCATCCCGTGATCGATATCGCCATCGACGGGGCCGACCAGGTCGACCCGGCCCAGAACCTTATCAAGGGGCGTGGGGCGGCGCTCCTCCGGGAGAAGTGCGTCGCGGACGCGGCACGGAAGGTGATCATCGTCGTCGATCCGACGAAGATGGTGGAGGCCATGAGCGCGCCCGTTCCTGTCGAGGTGCTCCCGTTTGCATCAGAACCGGTGTCCCGCCGCCTCGCTCTCCTCGGTGCCGATCCGGTTCTGCGGGAAGGGGTAAAGAAAGACGGCCCGGTCGTGACCGACAACGGCAACTTCATCCTCGACTGCAGTTTCAAAACGATTGGCTCGCCCCGGGACCTGGAGGCAGCGATTGCAGCCATTCCCGGTGCGCTTGAGTGCGGTCTCTTTACCGCCTACGGAGAAAAGATAACGGTCATCATCGGTGAGGAGAAGGGTTGCCGCGTCGTATCACTGCATTGAGATGCATTCACGCATCTTCTGGATAAGGTCTAGCTGGTGCCGGGCTTCTCTCTTCTTTTCCTTCTCGATCGTGTCCATGATCTCCGTTATCGGACGTGAGAGCATATAGATCTTAACCGGCCGGCCTTTACTCTCGGATTTACTCTCTCGGGTATCCACCCAGTCGCATTCCTTGAGATAACGCATGGCTATGCTGACTTCAGGCTGGCGGAGGTCGGTGCCCCGCTCGATGTCGCGGGATGTCGCTTCCTCAGTGTTTGCAAGATAGACAAGCACTTTCGAGACGTTTCTCTTGATACCGATACCCATGAGGAGTTCGGCGAGTTCTTCATCGCGTGGCGTAAAATATCGTACCTTGTCTGACCTCATCCGTTCACCATCAGGCAGTAGTTATTGTTTTAAATCTGACTATAAAAATATTATTATTTCAATGGGAGATTTTTCGATTATGTTGATTTTAAATGAATGGATAGAGCGTTGCACTACTCTGATTGAGTTGTTCTTTGCCGAACCGCGCTTCAATCGGCAGTGAGGGGATGGTCTTCCGTAGAGGATAGCAGGTCCGGACTGTTACAATAGGCCGGGGATATCTCCGTCAGAAGACCCGGAAGGGACACCGGGACCATCGCCAGCAGGATCGCTTCCTGAGATACCATCCAGCCCCGGCCCCCCTGGAGCAGGCAGCCATATGCCTTCGCCGGGATCTGCCGCACCATGTAAGAGTTACAGCACCACCCCCGGATGCCCGGCTCCGTTATGCCTGTGCATGCCGGGCGGTTCAAAAAGAGAAGGATATCTAATGAAGGTCAGATGAGCCCGAGACCGGAGAGCTCGGAGAGGATCCGCTGTACCGCACGTCTCGCGTCTTCGGGGACCTTGCCGCCGGTGATGATCAGCTTGCCGGACCCGAAGAGGAGCACGACTACCTTCGGGTCATCGAGGCGGTAAACCAGACCGGGGAACTGTTCCGGCTCGTACTCGATGCGGTCCAGGTTGAAACCCACGGCGATCTTGTTCAGGTTGATCGGCGTTCCGAGGTCCGCAGACGTGACGATGTTCTGGATCTTGTAGGTCAGGTTCTCGGGGATGTCGATGTTGAGCGCCCGGAGCTGGTCGCCAAGGATCTGCAGGCCCCGCGAGAGGCTGTCGATGCTTTTAGCACCCGTCAGGACGACCTTGCCCGACCCGAAGACGAGCGCAGCGATCTTCGGGTCCTGCATCCGGAGAACAACGCCGGGAAACCGTTTTTTATTGTATTCCGCGTCCTTCAGCTGGGAGGCAAGAGAGGGGAGATCAAGAGAATCCGTCACTTTGGCCGAAGCAACGATATTTTCGATCTTGAGGGACTCCTCTGGATTGTGCTCATTCATATTTATAACATATATAAAAGAGTATATAAAGGGTTGGTTGCCTATTCCTCCAGGGTGGAGATGTCTCCGGGGTCCATACCCATTTCCTGCGCTTTTAAGACACGCCTCATGATCTTCCCGCTCCGGGTCTTGGGAAGCGCCTGGACAAAGTCGATCTCCGAGGGTATGGCGATGGGGCCGAGCGTCATCCGCACATGGTAGATGAGGTCGTTCTTCAGCTTGTCTCCGGGCTGGCGGCCGTCTCTCAGGATGACAAAGGCCTTGATGGCGTTCCCCTTCAGGGCGTCGGGTTTCCCGATGACCGCGGCTTCCGCGACAGCCTCGTGTGAGACGAGCGCGCTCTCGACCTCGGCGGTGCCGATGTTGTGCCCGGCGACGACGATCAGGTCGTCCGACCGCCCGATGACCATGATGTAGCCGTCCTTGTCCTTCACCGCAAGGTCGGCGGCCGTGTAGCAGCCGGGGATAGTGTTCCAGTACTTGCAGTAACGCTCGTCGTCGTTCCAGACGGTCCGCATCATCGAGGGCCAGGGCTCCTTGACGACCAGAAGGCCGCCCGTGCCCGGCGGGCACGAGTTCCCTGCCATATCGACGACATCCGCGACGACGCCCGGGATCGGTTTCCCGGCAAACCCGGGCTTCATCGGCTCGCCGATCATCGTGGTCACCATGTGCATTCCGGTCTCGGTCTGCCACCAGGTATCCACGATCGGGCACCGGTCCTTGCCGATGGTGCGGTAATACCACTCGAACGCCTCCGGGTTGAGCGGTTCGCCGACGGAGCCGAGGACACGGAGCGATGAGAGGTTGTAGCGGTTCGGCCACTCCTCGCCCACCCGCATGAACATCCGGATTGCGGTCGGGGCGGTGTAGAAGATGGTGACACCGTACTCCTCGATGAGGTTCCAGTAGCTGCCCGGGTCCGGGTAGTCAGGCGTCGCTTCGGCGATGAGGCAGGTGGCCCCGTTCAGGAGCGGACCATAGACGCCGTAGCTGTGGCCGGTGATCCAGCCGGGGTCGGCGGTGCACCAGTAGACGTCGCTGTCCTTGACGTCGAAGACGTACTTCGTCGTGTAGTAGGTCCCGACGGTATAGCCGCCGCAGGTGTGGACGATACCTTTCGGAGATCCGGTGGTGCCGCTCGTGTAGAGGATGAAGAGCGGGTCTTCGGCGTCCATCGGTTCGGCCGGGCACTCCCGCTCCACGCCTTCCGTCAGTTCGTAGAAGTCCACCTCCATCTCCGGGTGGAGTTCGACGGGTTTGTCGGCGTCGCGCCGGAGGATGACGATCCGCTCGACGCTTGGGGCGCTCACGACGGCCTCTTCGACGATGTTCTTGAGCGGGATTGCCTTGCCGCGCCGGTAGGTGACATCGGCGGTGACGACCACCTTCGCATCGATGCCCCGGATCCGCTGGTTGAGCGCATTGACACCGAACCCGCCGAAGACGACCGAGTGGATGGCCCCGATCCGGGCGCAGGCGAGCATCGCTATGATCTGTTCGGGCACCACCGGCATGTAGATGCAGACCCGGTCGCCTTTGCCGACGCCGAGGCGCTTCAAGCCGTTTGCGAACCGGCATACCGCCTGGTGAAGCTGACGGTAGGTGTAGATCTGCTCGTCACCCTCGTCCTCACCCCGCCACATGATCGCGACCTTGTTCCGCCGCTGGCTGTGGGCGTGGCGGTCCAGGCAGTTATGGGTGATGTTGATCTTTCCGTTCAGGAACCACCGGGCATACGGGTAGTTCCACTCTTTCACCTTCTCCCAGGGCGCAAACCAGTCAAGCTCCCGGGCGATGCCGTCCCAGAATCCGTCAGGATCTGCCAGGAACGCCTGGTAGGTCCGGTTGTAGTCGCCTATCCAGGATTGCTCCTTGCAGCAGGCATCCGGGGTGTAGTATTTCAACTCATCGAGTCTGACATCGAAATTATCAGCCATCTTGTCGCCCCTATTATACATTATTAATAATGTATATTATATATCAACATTCTGGTTGCAGGGCCGGATGCACCAGAGAAGAACCATCAAGGAACCGGAAGCATAAAGTGGCCAATACAGGCATAACTTCTAAAAATTGAGCGATGTCCACATCGAATCCACCGGTAGCAGGATCCTTGCATCTCCTTGAAGTGGGGCGGTGGAACGAGTACTGAGACGGAACCCCGGCATGGGTCCGGCAGGAAGAACGGTTTTTCGTGAGGTTACAGGTAAAGAGGAGTGAGCCAGGGCTTGCGCCCGGAGATTAATCGTATTCGCGCCACGTTTTCCCGCAGGCAGTGCAGCGGAAGAACCTGACTTCGCTCTCATCTGCCGCCCGCAGCTGCCGCAGCCACCAGAACGCCGTCGTGCAGTCGCACTCAGGGCATTTGATGCTCGCGGTCGGGAGGGTTGCTATCTTCTCCTCTTCGTCGACGATGGTGATCTCCTTCTCCACGCGTTTGTCTGTCTTCTTCAACCGGTCGAGGTCGTTAATCTCCCTGATATACCCGCACTTTTTGCATTTCAGCTGACCACCGGACGATATCATCAGGCCTTTGCACTGTGGACAGAACATCATTAATATGAATGGGATACCGATCGAAATTAACCCTTGGCCTTGACGGATACCCGGGACTGCGCAACCAGCGGCGCGACCGGATCGGGCGCACAAATGCTTTATTGCCGGATACGCCGAAGGGTAATGGATGAAGGATTACCTGGTGCTGATCTCCTGCATCTGCTTCCTCGCCTTCCTTATTCCGGGCAGGTTCCGGAGGTACTTTGCCATCGGCGGGTGGGTAAGCATCGTCGGATACCTCTTCCTCGAGCTCCCGTACTACTTCTCCATCAATAACTTCATGTATCCGATAATAGCCCTGTTATCGGTCCCCTTCCTGTATATCACTATAAAACACCTGCTCCTTGCCGATCCCAGGGTGATGCAGCTCTCCGGGATTGCAGCCGTGGCGTTCCTGATCTTCGCCCCCTTCGCCTACATACCGGCATTGGGGAACTGGCTGATTGCCATCGTCGTGGACCAGACGGCCACGGCACTCGCGGCCGTCGGGTACCCCGTGAGTTTGAACGACTGGAACCTGATGGAGCGCAACGGCTTCCGGACCGAGATTATCCTAGCCTGCACCGGAATCCAGAGCATCGCGATCATGCTCGGTGTCGCCTGGGGCGTCCAGTCGGCGACGAGACAGAAACTCATCGGGTTTCTTGTGGTCTTCCCGACGATCTATATCCTGAATATCGTCCGGAACGTCTTTGTCATCACGGCATATACCGAGCAGTGGTTCCCCTACCTCTCTGAGATCGTCGGCAACGGCGAGTTCGGGTACGAGAGCTTCTTCTGGGCGCACAATGTCATGGCCGAACTGGGGGCCCTCATCTTCCTGGTGGTCCTCGCCTATGCCCTCTTCATGATCCTCCCCGAGCTCGGCACCCTCGCCGACAACCTCTACCGGCTCTACCGCGGCGAGGTGGAGCGGGTCTTCCGGCCGAAAGCGCGGTCCGATCTCCAGCCCTGACAGGAACCGGCGGAGGCCCCTCCCGGCCAGGGCTCGTGGTTACCGTTGCATGCCTCCACGGGTCCGGGGCATCGCACTTCACACCTCTCGGTGAAGCTCGCTTCGTTCGCACCTCGCACCTGATGGTGCTCATGCTCCGCTCCTCACGGAACATCGCACTTCGCGGCTTCGCGTCTTTCGCGTGAGGCCTTATCATTAGCCCTGTACATAGTCTCACGCGAAGGCGCGAAGGCGCGAAGAACGCGAAGGCTTGGTAGAGGGATGCTGCAACTCCCTTCGCGCGAGGCCCCGCCAATTCATGCCTGCCGGCTCAGGAGATACCTCCAGTCGGAGTTAGTGTCGCCGATCATCATGGACGACAGATATTGGGCAGGGCATATCCCCCGAGCTGAAACGTGAAGAAAAAACGAAGAAAGCAGCCTCCTTCAGGAGTACTGCCGGTAGAGGTAGAAGATCCGCTGAACCGCCGAGAGGTTTGTGCAGACCGCGATGAGGAGGATTGCGACCCAGATGTATCCGGTCACGCCGCCGAGGACCAGCACGAGGACGGTCTCGGGCCGGCCGAAGAAGCCGACTCCCTCAAGAGGGTCCTCGATCTTCCCGGCGATCCTCTCCGTATAGCCGATCTCGGCGTAGGTGACGGGCTTGATGAAGGTGTTGATCAACGATCCGGCGAGCGCCAGCCCCACGACGCCGAAGTCGAAGACCGGTGGAACGGCCACAAACTGGCTGATGATGGCAATGCCCGAGAACCCCACACCCAGGATGACCGCCGCATCGACGTACTTGTCGGCAACCCAGTCGAGGACGGCACCGAACTTGCTCTCGGTATGGTTTTTGCGGGCGACGTTGCCGTCTACAAGGTCGAGGATCGCCGATATGACCAGCAGCAGGCTGCCTGCAAGAAAGTAACGCTGGGAAAAGGCGAGTGCGCACGAGAAGCCGAAGAGCACCGAGAGTAGTGAGACCTGATTCGGCGTAACGCCCAGACGTATAAAAAATGACGCTATTGGCCCCGTATATTTGATGAATTTCGGCCGCAATGAGGTTATATTCATCGCATATTTTATCATCCCGTGAGGGGTTTAACCTTTGCTCTGTTCTGCAGAACGGCATTGCCTCACCCCGAACGCCGCATGCGTTCCAGAATCACCAGATTCTTAAACGCTGCCGTCAGATAGATCTGCGGGAAGAAAGTCCAATGGTTGTTCACGACAGACCGCACGTGCTCATGATGTCGGAGATCACCGTCGACGGGAAGCTCACCCTGAAACGCGGGGCCTCAAGCAAGATTCTCATGAAGTACATGGCTCCCGAGACCGAGATCCTCCTTCACCGGACCCGGGCGGAGTGCGACGCCATCATGGTCGGAGCAAACACGATCAGGATCGACAACTCCTTCCTGACGGTCCGGCTGGTCGAGGGGAAGAGCCCGCTCCGGGTCATCCCGTCTGCCCGGGCGGATATTCCGCCGGATGCGAACGTGCTCGGCCCCGATGCCCGGACGGTCGTCGCCGTCTCCGCCGCCGCGCCGCCGGAGAACGTTGCCCGGCTCCGGGAGAGCGGCGTCGACGTCGTCGTTGCAGGAACCGACGAGGTCGATCTGCCGGAACTGATGCGGATATTAAAGAGAGATTACGGCGTCGCCCGGATGATGATCGAGGGCGGGCCGACGCTGAACTGGTCCATGCTGAACCACCGCCTCGTGGATGAGATACGCCTCATTCACCTGCCGTTCATCGTCGGCGGTGCCGATACCCCGTCGCTTGTCGGTGGTATGCACATCGAGACCGAGAACGAGATGATCCGGCTCTCCCTGAAGCAGTGCTTCATGTGCGGGAGCAACCTGGTCACCGAGTGGAACGTCCTCTACAGGGGATCTTAAGCCCCGCACATTTTTGCCCGCGTCCCGCTTCAGATCATGACGTAGGGGTCCGCTTTCATATACTCCCGGCAGACCGTCGTCGCATAGTGGCCGGGAGGGAGCGTGAACCGGAGACGGACGTTCGCGTTAGACACATCGGTCTCCACGTCCGCCGAGAGTGCGATCGGCCGGAGGGTCCCGGCGAACTTCGTCGCCACGAACCGGGAGGCGCGCTCGAAGTCTCCGGCGTCGATCCCCCGCTTGCGCATCAGATCCTGCATGATCTCGTCCATCGGGCCATGCGGCGCAACCGGCTCCGCTCCCGGGATGAAGAGGGCGATCCGGCACCGGCCGCGCTGTACCTGGAGCAGGGCTGCCTGCCGGTTCCGCGCCGAGACGATATCTTCACGACCGTTCGAGAAGAGCAGCCGGTCGCCGATCTCGGGTTCGGTCAGCGTCAGGCCGGCATCGATGCGGCACGAGAGCGCGCAGTTGAAGAGGTAGGACTGGAACGCGCTGACAAGGAGCGAGAGGAGTTTCGGCGGGAGGACCCGGAGCGCGCCGGCGTAGTCACCGGGGTTTGCGGCGAGGTGGTTTGCCATCGCCCGCTCGTAGGTCATCTGGACGGGGAGAGCGGCAAGCGCCGCCCTCGCATCCCGGCTCTCCGCGAACCGCTCCCGCGCCTGCCGCGCCTCCTTCGCCTCGAGGGGGTATGCCCGGCCGATGTAGGTGACCACGGCGCCCTCGTAGTCCCCCTTAAGGATGCTCTCGCCGACGAGGTGCGTGACCGGCCGGACGACGCCGAACCGCTGCAACCCGTAGTAGTTCGGGATCCCGGCGGACGCACTCTCCGTGACCGCCTGGACCCGTTCGGCAAGATCTTCCTCGATGCAGTCCCGGACGACGATATCGAACCGGTTCCCCGCGAGGCCGCCGAGGGTGAGCGGATGCTGCGACTGCCCGACGACCTCAAGCGATATGTCTTTGAGGTGCACCTCCCTGACCGCTTCGGGCGGGACGTCGTAGAGCGATAGGAACTGGGTGGTCACCGCGTTCTTGTCCTTGGTCCCCGCCCAGGCGATCCGGCGGTGGCTGATGCCGAGCTGTTTTGCGATCTCCTTGACCGCCCGCTGGAGTTCCCAGTTCGTCTTGGTGAGCCGGCAGATGAGGTACGGGCCATTCTGGTCGCTGATCGGGAGCGGGAGCTCTTCGACGATGAAGTCGGCGGGGGTCGACCGGAGCCGGCCGCCGATGCCGGGGGTCGCGGACGCGTAGTAGCGCATCCCGAGGTCCTGTTCCAGGGGATAGGGTGAGGGCATCATAGCAGGGAGAGGTCGCCGGTGATCCGGTCGAGGTCTTCGGAGCGTGCGGGGCCGAGGCCGAGCGCCGTCACGGTTCCCGGCGGGATCTCGGTCATCCCGGCGTCCTGGATGATCGAGGCGGGGATGCCCGCCCGCTCCGCGATCGTCTTGAGTTCGAAGAGCTGCCGTTCGGCCGACACTTTCAGCACCACCTTCTTCTGCCCCTCGTCAAGCCAGGCCTTCTTCGCGATCTTGTCGGCCTTCTCGTAAGCGCCGATGGCGGCATGGGCGATCTGGGCACACTTCTTGCCGCAGCTCATCTTGATATCGGCGCGCACGACCAGGCACTGCTTCCATTTAAACTCCCGTTCTTCCGGCATTTCGGTACTACCTGGGGCATGATCCGTCAAATACACAGCTATAGGAGCGGGCGGGGCGTGCCGCTGACCCCCCGCGGAGAGTGGGATGCCTGCCGTACAGATCAACTCGCACCTGACAGCGCCCGGACTCCGGCCCGCCGGTCTGCCGGTATCGAAGAGGTCACTCGCCCTCACCTGCCCCCTTTTTATCCCCCCAAAAAGCCATTATAATCAGGAACCGGCCCGCCGGCCTGCACCACAGGGGCAGGCACCCGGCCGCCGGGAACCCACGTCTGCGAGGCATGATAATCTGGTCTGGGATGTTGTCGTGGTGGGCGCAGGGCCCGCCGGGAGTGCTGCCGCACGGGCCTGCGCGGAGGGGGGGCTTTCAACGCTCTGTATCGAGGAGCATGGAACGATCGGCCACCCCGTGCAGTGCGCGGGCCTCCTCTCCGCGTCCGCGTTTGCAGAATGCGAGGTTTCGAAGAGGTCGGTCTTAAACGAGGTGACCGGTGCGCGGATGGTCTCCGATCTTGGGGGGGAGCTCCTCTTCGATGCAGGGGTCACGAAGGCATACGTCGTCGACCGGTGCCTCCTCGACCGGGAGATGGCGGAGCGGGCGGCGGACGCGGGAGCGGAGTTCCGCTTAAAGACCAGCGCATGCGGCATCCGGGGTACCACCCTCCTTACCCGCGGCATCCGCGGGCGCGAGGAGATCCCCTTCCGCCTCCTGATCGCCGCGGACGGGCCGCGGGGATCCGTCGCCCGCATGCTCAACCTCCGGCGGCCGGAGGTCTACCTCGCCGGGGTTCAGGCGGAGGTGCCCTATGCGATGGACCCGCGCTACGTGGAACTGCACCCCAACGCCTCCCCCGACTTCTTCGGGTGGGTGATCCCGGTATCGGAGGCCAGGGCACGCATTGGGCTCTGCGCACGGGAGCATGCCGGGGACCACTTCGCCCGGTTCATCGCCCGGTACGGAGGAAACTCGCTCCACCTCGTAAGCGGGGTCATCCCGCTCGGCGTCATGCCGCAGACCTACGGCCACCGGGCGCTCTTTGTCGGCGACGCGGCGGGGTTCGCCAAGCCCACATCGGGGGGCGGGGTCTACACCGGCGTCCGGTCGGCAAAACACGCGGCCGCGGTCGCTGCGGCGTGCTGTGTGCGCGGGGAGTTCGATGACGGGAGCCTCAGCGACTACGAGCGGCGCTGGAAGGAGGACTTCGGGCGGGAACTCGATATCGGCATGAAAGCGCTTCGTATGCGGCAGAGGATGACGCCTGAGGATATCGACCGCCTCTGCCGGGCCTTGAACGACCCGGACCTTATAGCGACGATCGTGGAGCATGGTGATATGGACCGGCCGGGCACCCTGCTCCGCAGGCTCGCCCTGAAACCCTCATTGATAAGGGCTATGGGCATACTTTTCGCATCGGGAGTACGTCAGATTCTTACCGGTTGACAGGGCCGTCGCGCTTAGTAATACATTTATACCAAAGCGTATTACAATTCGTCAGGTGTGCCATGCATATACCTGACGCATTTATACCGCTGGGGCAGGCCCTGATCTACTGGATCATAGCCCTTGTGTTCATCGCTCTCGCCCTGCGATGGGCACGGCGCTCGATGGGAGAGGAGAAGATACCGCTCGTTGCCGTGCTCGCCGCCGGCATCTTCGCCATCCAGGCGTTGAACATCCCCATTCCCTGGGGAACGAGCGGCCACATGGTCGGTGCGGCGCTCGCGGCGATCGTGCTCGGGTCGCCGTATGCAGGAGTCTTTGTCCTGACGCTGGTGCTCCTCGTGCAGGGCATCATCTTCGGTGACGGCGGGATCACCGTCATGGGTGCCAACATCGTCAACATGGGTGTCGTCGGCGGATTCGTCGGCTACTACGGGTATGCCGCCGTCAAGGGCGTGATAGGCAACTCGTATGCCGCTGCGTTCATCGCCGGCTGGGCGTCGCTCTTCGTCTCCGCAATCCTCTGTGCGGTCGAACTCGCAATCGCCGGGACGTTCCCGCTCACCCTCGGACTCACCATGATGGGCACCTACCACGCGGTCATCGGCCTCATCGAAGGAGGCATCACCGCGGTCGCCCTCTACCTGATCGCGTCGGCACGGCCCGACATCCTCGAACACCCGAAAGGGGTGAGCGCATAATGGTGACAAAACAGTTTGTCATCATAGGTATCGTGATCGCTCTCGTGATCGCCATTGCCGCGCCATTCCTCGCGTCAGGAAACCCCGACGGGCTTGAGAGCGCGTTCTTCAGTATCTACGGCGCAAAGCCCTTCATGGGCGACGAACTCGATGAAGATGCCGCCGGCGCCGCGGAGGAGCAGGCAATCGCCACGACCGGCAACGACTTCGCACATGAGGCACTCATGCCCGACTACAGCATCCCCGGCATGGACAAAGCCGGCGAGGTGATTGCTGTCGTGCTCGGGACGCTTCTGATGCTCGTGCTGGTGTTCGGCATTGCAAAGGTCTCCGCGCGGTCCGATAATTAGATACCAGAAAAACACCCACTTTTTGCTATTATGCACCTGCTCGAGACCCGCGATCTCACCCATATCTATCGGGGCAACGTCCACGCTCTCAGCGACGTGAACTTCGTTGCAGAGCGGAAGTCCCGCATCGCCGTCATCGGGCCGAACGGGGCCGGGAAAAGTACCCTCTTCAAGCACTTCAACGGCATCCTCAAACCAACGTCCGGCGAGGTGCTGATCCGGGGCGAGCCGATCACGAAGGAGAACCTCCGGGAGGTGCGCAGGTTCGTCGGGATCGTCTTCCAGAACCCCGACGACCAGATATTCTCCCCCACCGTCGAACAGGACATTGCGTTCGGCCCGACGAACCTCGGCCTCGACGAGAAAACGGTCGCCCATCGCGTCGAGGAGGCCCTGCACCTCCTCGGGCTCGAGGAACTCCGGGGCCGGGTGCCGCACCACCTATCGGGCGGCGAGAAGAAGCGGGTCGCCATCGCCGGCATCCTCGCGATGGAGCCGCAGGTCCTGGTGCTCGACGAACCGACGGCAGGCCTCGATCCCCTGGGCGTCGCTGATCTCGTGGCGTTCATCAACAGGCTCCCCGACGAGTACGGCATGACGGTTATCTTCTCGACCCACCATCTCGACCTCGTGGCGGAGATGGCGGATTATATCTACGTGATGGACCACGGAAGGGTCGTGGCCTCCGGGACGGTCGAGGAGGTCTTCGCCCGGCCGGAACTGCTCGCCCGGACCCGGCTTGACGTGCCGCCCATACCGAAACTGATCCGGTCGCTGCAGGAGAACGGTGTCGCCATCGATACGGCCTATACCTACGAACGCGCGAAGAAAGCGTTCCTCGACGCCTACACGAGACGAGAATGATCGACGACCTCTACTTCATAGAGAAGTATGCGTATGGAGAGAGCATCGTCCACCGGCTGGACGCAAGGATCAAACTCCTGATAGCCCTCGCCGCCATCGTGGCGATCGTTGCCCTGCCTTACTCGACGAAAGTATACGAGCTCGGTGCCGTCCTCTTTGCTCTCTTTGCTCTTCTCTGGGCCGCGTCGCGCCTCCCGCCGACGGTCTACCTCCGGCGGCTCGCGCTCATCCTGCCGTTCGGTATCTTTCTCATCGGGTTTCAGGCCTTCGTCAAAAATCCCTATTATGATGTGTTTCATACCATTGCGACCCTGCCATTCGGGATCGAGGTCTACGCAGAGTCGGTGGAGTTTGCGTCGATCCTCCTTGTGAAGTTCCTCGTCAGCATATCGTTCATCATCCTGCTCTCGTCGACGACGAAGATGCAGGACATGATCGAGGCGGCGGGGAGGCTGGGCCTCCCCCGCGAGTTCACCCTCACGCTCGGGATGATGGTCCGCTACATCTTCGTCTTTGCCGATATGTTCGGGAAGATACGTACCGCGATGGAGACCCGGTGCTTCGATCCCCTCGACCGCACCCTCCCCTACCGCTACCGGCTGCACCAGGTCGGCTATACGGTCGGGACGATCTTCATCCGGTCCTACGAGCAGGGCGAGCGCACCTACACGAGCATGCTCTGCCGGGGGCACGGGGCGAACGCCGGCCTGTATATCAGGCGAAAGCCTCTCCGCCATGGAGAGATCGCGTTCTTTGCCGCGACGATCGGTTTCATCGTGCTCTCCACGATCGTGGTCTACCTGCAGCCGTAAGAGGTGTGAAAAAGAGATCGTTCATATAACCGGTGGTTCAAAAGGGATGGTATGCCCGCAAAGAGCGAGTTCGGCAGGGGTTTCATCGTCAACCTCATGCTGCTTTCACGGCACTTCGGCCTCCCACCGGAGAAGGCCTTCTTCGGCGCCGCCGACCACCTCAACGACTTCACCGTGCCGGAACGGTTCCGGGGAACCGAGATCGAGGAACTTGTCGGACGCCTCCGCAAGATGGTGATCTGGCACCAGCCGGGAACGCTCGACAAGGAGGACGCTGCAGACGTGAGAAGACTCCTCAACCGGATCGCGATCGCTGTCGATAAAGAACTCGGCATCCAGGACCCCGACACAGGGAAATACGACTGACCGGAGCGCTCTCTCCCCCGGGAGACGCCCTGGCAGAAACGGCAGGATCTAAACCCCGGAGCCGCGCCGCGAGGCCCGACCGATCCCGACGGACATCTTCGCGTCGAGACGCCATCGAACCGGGAACCTGCAGGATAAGCACAAATTAGTGGATTCTCCTGAGCCGTTCAGTATAAGTGGTTACACGACCAATATATACTGTGAGTTTTGCTGCGATTCAGGACGCCGCTCGTTCAGC
>JAEWMO010000065.1 GCA_023457135.1 Methanobacteriota archaeon
GGAAGCCGGCCGAGCGACTCCCTGATCAGCTCCGCCGGGTATTCGTAGTCGACGAGTTTTCCGGCAAAGTAGGCCTCATAGGAGGAGAAGTCGAAGTTGCCGTGTCCCGAGTTGTTGAAGAGGATCACCTTCTCTTCGCCGGTCTCCCGGCACCGGAGAGCCTCGTCGATCGCGGCCTTCACGGCATGGGCGGCCTCGGGCGCGACGATGATTCCCTCCGTCCGGGCAAACGTCACGGCGGCGTCAAAGACCTCGTTCTGGTGGTAGGCGACGGGCCGGGCGACGCCGTCGTGGACGAGACGGGAGACGAGCGGCGCCATGCCGTGGTAGCGGAGACCCCCGGCATGGATCGACGGCGGGACGAAATCGTGGCCGAGGGTGAACATCCGCATCATCGGCGTCAGCCCCGCGACGTCCCCGAAGTCGTAGGCATACAGCCCCTTCGTCAGGGTCGGGCAGGCGAAAGGCTCCACCGCGATGATATCGGTGTCGGGGTGTTTCCCGGTCATCTTCGCGCCGGCGAACGGGAAGGAGAGCCCGGCAAAGTTGGTGCCGCCGCCGACGCACCCGATCACGACGTCGGGGTAGGCGTCCTCCATCGCGAGCTGCTGCTCTGCCTCCTGGCCGATGATCGTCTGGTGGAGGCAGACGTGGTTGAGGACGGAGCCGAGAGCGTAGTTGGTGTTCTCGTGGGCAGCCGCGTCCTCGACCGCCTCGGATATGGCGATGCCGAGAGAGCCCGGGGTATCGGGGTCGCGGGCGAGCACCATCCGGCCCGACCGGGTCTTCTCCGACGGGCTCGGGATACACTCGGCGCCGTAGACCTGCATCATGCTCTTCCGGTAGGGCTTCTGGTCGTAGGAGGACCGGACCATGTAGACGGTGCACTCCATATCGAAGAGGCCCGCTGCAAACGCAAGCGACGAGCCCCACTGCCCCGCCCCGGTCTCGGTCGCCAGCCGCTCGATCCCCGCCTCGCGGTTGTAGTAGGCCTGCGGGATGGCGGTGTTGGGTTTGTGCGAACCCGGCGGGCTCACGCCCTCCCACTTGTAGTAGATCTTTGCCGGGGTCTTTAAGACCTTCTCAAGCCTTCGTGCCCGGTAGAGGGGGCTCGGCCTCCAGAGGGTGAGGATGTCCCGGACCTCTTCGGGGATATCGATGTAGCGCTCCGTGCTCATCTCCTGGCGGATCAACTCCATCGGGAAGATGTGGCGGAGGTCGCCCGCGACCGCCGGTTTCCCGGTCGCCGGGTGAAGGGGCGGGTCCATGGGCGTCGGGAGGTCTGCCTGGATGTTGTACCACCGCTTCGGCATCTCCCCCTCGTCAAGGAGGATCTTCGTCTGCATACACCCAGGTGTGCTCTGTATACTTATATACATTGTGCACCACTTTTGAGCAACGCAGGATAACTTAGATCGCTTCGATCGGGATAAACCGGACCCACCCCCTCCGGGAGAGCGGCCCGGAGATGGTTCCGGGGAAAAAGGGTATATAATCACCCTGCCACTTGAGTGCGATGTATATCCTCGCCCATGCCATGGCCGGCATCCTGCTCGGGATCGTCCTCGCGGTGATCGCCGGCGACCGGCGAGTCGTCGCGCTCGGCGCGCTGGGCGCCGTGCTTCCCGACCTGATCGACAAACCGCTCGGGCATATTATCCTCAACGGGACCGTCAACTACGGGAGGATCTTCTTTCACGGCCTCACCGTCTTCTTCCTCTTCCTCATCGCCGGTCTCCTCCTCTACCACTACCGCGGCCGGTTCGGCCTTATCGCGGTTGCCGCCGGGATGGCGAGCCACCAGTTCCTCGATGCGATGTGGCGGCATCCCGTCGAGTGGTTCTGGCCGTTCCTCGGCCCCCTCCCCCGGCACGATTACGCGGAGGACTATTTCTGGGACGCCATCCTGCGGGAGCTCGCCCAGCCGAGCGAATGGCTCTTCTTCTTCCTGATCACCGGGTTGTTTGCCGTCCTCTACCGGCGGGAGCTCGAGGACCTCCTTGCCCGGCTCACAGGCGCGACGGATCGCCGGATGCTCTTTGCCGCGCTCGGCCTTGCCGCCGTCGCCGCACTGGCCGTGGGCGGGCGGTTCCTCCTCTGACTCATCTCCGCTTCTGCCACCAGATCGCGGCGTAGGTCGAGGAGCCGGTGAGGGCGAGCCCGTCGGCCTGCCGGCCAAGGTGAGTGCGGAAGTAATCCCGGAGGATCGCCCGCTGCTCGCCGGTCTCAACCCCCATCCGGGGAGCGAAGTGCTCGACCGCGTCCTCGAGGGTCGGAAACACGGTCGTGCCCTCCAGCGGGCGCATCAGGACGTTCGGGTAGATCCCCATACCGTAGAGGACGTTGAAGAGGCAGTCGGCCTTCGGCCTGGGGTGGTAGGGCGCCCCGTGCAGGTCCTCCCAGAGCTCGAGATAAAGACGCTCCCAGAGCGGTTCGTCGGCGAACCAGTAGAGGTGGACCGACCCGGAGGCAGCCGCGTCCATCGCGGCAAGGGCAGACCGGATATCCAGCATCACGAGCGAGAACGAGGCGACCACCCGGTCGTAAGGCGGGTCGAGATCGCGGTCCGGATCGATCTCCTCCCAGAGGCCCTGGACGGTGGTGATGTCGGCGAGTTTCTCCCGTTCTGCGGCCGCCCGGAGTTCGGCGAGCATCCCCTCCGCCGGGTCGACCGCCGTCACCGAAGCACCGGCTCTCGCAAGCGGGAGGGCGAGGGTCCCCGGACCCGACCCGATATCGAGCACCCGGTCGCCGGGAGAGACGGCAAGGTCCGAGAGGATCTCCGCGACCCGGGCGGTTCGGCCCGCCTCCCCCCGGACGGCATACCGCCGGGCCTGCTCCCGGTCCCCCCAGAGCCCGGCACCCTCCCGGAACCCCGGGGTCGACCGGTTCAGGGCGAGCCGGATCCTCCAGACATCGTTCCAGTCGGGGGCCACACCTTCCTTCATCGGTCCTTCGGTCGCCTTTTGAGCGTAAGTAGGTATCCATGTATCCTGCCCGACCGTTTCAGGGCGCAGGGTAACCCCAACCATTATATACGAGACTGCAGACTGGAATACCTGTGGTGAATGGTGTGACTGGCGAAACAATGCTCCAGATTACCGTCGATCAGCTTGCACGAACACTCTGCGCGAGCGCAATCCTCGGTGCTCCGGTCGACACCGGCGACCGGGTCATCATACCGGTCGCTGAATTCGGGTTCGCGTTCGGCGGCGGCGAGGGGACCGGAGGAGACAAACAGGGCAACCAGGGTTGCGGTTCCGGGACCGGCGGTGGGGGAGGTATATCGGCCGTCGCCCTGATCGTCGTCACGAAAGGCATCCCCGGCCCCGACGGCATCCAGGTGGTCTCGCTGAAGAAGAAGAGCCACCTGGCGGAGGTCATCACGACGATCGGGGAGACTGTCGGCCCGCACGTCGCACACGCGTTCGAGAAGGGCACGGATATGATGATGCAGCGCAAGAGCAAAGAGCCGCAGACAGTAGAAGAGGGGACCGAGATCCCGGTCCGCATCGAAGAGGAGACCTAACCCTCTCTTCGCTTCCTCTCCATGGCCGCGACGCTTCTCTTTTTGATCCTGCTCGCCGTCGCCATCGTCCTCCTGCTCTTCCTGCTTGCCCTCTACCTGGTCCCGGTGACCGTTGAAGCGGCATCCGACTGCACGCAGGAGAGTGCCCGGGCGATCGCAACCGTAGCCTGGGGCATCGTAGGGGCGAGGGTCCGGGTCGGCGACGGCCTGCAGGTGATCGAGGTTCTCCTGGTGGGCCGCCCGGTCGTGACCCGCGACATCGCGGAGCTGGCAAAACCCGCCCCTCCGGAGGAGAAGAAGAAAGAGGAGAAAGAACCCCGCCCGGCTATTTCGGCGCGTGAACTCCTCGGCGCCGCCCGCGACCTCCGGCCCCACGTCAGGGAGGTGCTGGCCGCTTTCCTCCGGTCCCTCCACCTCGAGAGACTCCGGGGCCGGATCACCCTCGGCCTCGAGAGTCCTGCCGACACCGGGACCGTCTACGGCTGGTGCACGGCCGTCCGCTACGCCCTCTGGCCGGCCGAGGCGGTCGACTTCGTGATGATCCCTATCTTCGGCAGGGAGATCTTCGAAGGCGCCTTCCTGCTCCGGTTCCAGATCCGCCGCCCGCTCCTGATCATCGTCCCCGTCGTGCGGGCCCTATTCCATAAACCGGTCCGGCAGCGGCTCCGGCAGTTCTCCGGAAGAGGTGCTCCCGGTGCCTGAGGGGACCGATCTCGTCGTCGGGGGCGGCCGCAGGGTCGAAGGGCGGTGCATCATCCCCATCGTCAGGGCCCTCGCCATCCACGGGGGAGGAGGCACCGCGGTCAGCCTGACCCCGGTCGCGCTGGTCGTCGCCGAGGGGGAGAACGAGTACCTTGCCCTTCTCCCCGGCGTGGCACCGGACGTCAGGGATGCCATCGGCACGCTTCGCGGCGATATCGAGCGCGAAAAAGAGGAGTGTGCCGGTTAGGCGATCACTCGTGGCGGAGCGCCTGGATCGGGTTTAGCTGCGCCGCTTTCCAGGCCGGGTAGAGGCCGGAGGCCACGCTCGTCAGGACGCCAAACGCCATCCCGAAGACGATATAGAGGAGGCTCGTCGGGTTGAAGAGGTAGTCCGGGTTCCCGACGAAGATCGCCGTCACCGCATACCCGGCGACGAAACTGAGCACCCCCCCGATGGCGGCGCCTGCAAGGCCGAGGAGAAGGGCCTCGTAGATGAACATCCGCATCACCTCGCTCCGGCGGGTCCCGATGCTCCGCAGGACGCCGATCTCCTTGATCCGCTCGGTCACCGACATCAGCATCACGTTTAAGATCGAGACCCCGGCGACGATGAGGGAGATCGCGCCGATACCCGAGAGGAAGACCGTGATCGAGTCTGCGGCCGAGAAGATGCTCTCGAGGATCCCGCGGGTGTCCATGACGTTGACCGTATCCTCGCGCCGGTTCATCCGCTGCTCGATCGATTCCTTGACCGCGTCGATGTCGTTGACGTCCCGGACCTTCACGATGACCTGGTCATACTCCTCCTCATCGTAGTGGTTCGAGTACCAGGAGTAGGGGACGACGATGGCGTAGTCGGGGTTGATGTCAAAGCCCATCCCCCGCTCTTCAAGCACGCCCACCACACGGAGGGTCTCACTGCCGATCCTGACCCGGGCGCCGAGTTTCAGGCCGTTCTCCCTGCTGTTCGCGGCAAGCTGGCTCCCGATCAGGCATCCGGCGCCGGTCTCCTTCGGGTAGGACCCCGACTCCAGTGCGAGCAGGGAGGGGATATCCCCGGCGGGGATCGCGTATATCATCGCGGCGCTCTCTTTATCGCCGACGGTTATCCTGTCGGCGTTGGTTGAGAACGGTATCGCCACGTTCGAACCGACTGCCCGGGAGATATCGGCCACCTGCCGTTCGGTGAGCTTGCCGCCGCCGGTGCCCATCGCCGGGGAGACGATGATGGTGTCGCCGACGTCGGTGACCATGTCGCCGAACATGAGGCTGATGCTGTTGCCCATGATGCCGAGGGAGGCGATCGCGATGACGCCGATGACGATCCCGATGACCGCGAGGGTCGATCGGAGCCAGTGGCGGCTGACGTTCCGGCGGGCGAGGTCAAAGAAGGTCATGATGCCACCTTCCCGTCGACGAGCCGGATTGTCCGGTCGGCGTACTCCGTCATCCGGGGATCGTGGGTGACCATGACGACGGTCTTGCCCTCCTCGCGGTTCATACGGTCGAGGAGATCCATGATCGCGGTCCCGGTCTTCGAGTCCAGGTTCCCGGTCGGTTCGTCGCAGAGGAGGAAATCGGGGTCGTTGACGAGCGCACGGGCGATCGCCACGCGCTGCTGCTGGCCGCCGGAGAGTTCGCCGGGTTTGTGGGTGAAGTGGGTTTCAGCAATCCCCACCGCCCGGAGGACCTCCTGCGCCCGCTCGCGGGACCCGTTCTGCCGGCCTTTCAGGATGAGCGGGTACTCGACGTTCTCGACGACCGAGAGGAGCGGGATGAGGTTGAACTGCTGGAAGACGAACCCGATGTGGTCGCGCCGCATGAGGGTCAGTTCGTCGTCGTCCATCCCGCCGATCCGTTTGCCGGCGATGGTGACCTCCCCGGAGGTCGGGACATCGAGCGACCCCATGATGTTCAACAGGGTCGATTTCCCCGACCCCGACGGCCCCATGACCAGGACGAACTCGCCCTTCTCAATGGCGATATCGATCCCGGCGAGCGCGATGACGTCGCCTGCAGGGAGGGGATAGACCTTTCTGACGTTCTCGAAACTGATGACCGGCATTGCCGTTACTTCCGTCTCCACGAGTAGTAGATGGCACCGAATATCCCGACCGCGGCAAGCATGATGACGACCACGCCAAGGGGCGGGATGCCGCCGTCCGACTCTTCGAGGGGAGTGGCCGCAACGCCGCCGACCTCGACCATCGTCGTCGCCGTATACCGGTTGCCGTCGTCGTCCCGGTACTCGACGACGACCGGGATCTCGCGTGCGCCTCCATCGGCCCGGAACGTCACCTCAAACGAAGAGATGTCGTCGGGGTCGAGCGTCCCGACGACGTAGACCCGGAAGGGATCGGTGGGTGCCGCCGGGGCCCCGGTGGTGACGAGGACCGACCGTGCGGACTCAAGGCCGGCGTTCATGACGTCGCCCACGATCCGGTAGCCCCCGGCGATGGGGGTGACCTCGACGTTGGTGACGACCGGGTCCGCCTGTCTCTTATCCTCGCTGAAGGCGATGGGGAGGGTGAGATCGGCGGTATGGGTATTGATGCCGTTGCGCCAGATCACCTGGAACGCGACATCCGTCTCCGCGGTAGGGGTCAGGTTGAAGCGGACGGTCGAAGAGCCGTCGGGGGCGAGGGCGCCGATGAACCCCCCGGTCGGGGTGACGGTAAAGTCCGTTCCCTGCGGGACCACCTGGACGCCTGATGCGGCGTTCGGGCGCGGGTTCCCGACCAGAATGGTGATATCGGCTGTACGGCCCTGAGCAAAGGCGTCCGGTTTCCCGATCACCGAGACGCTGAGGGGAGTATCCTCAACCTGGATGGGGACCGGGTAGCGGAGGCTGCCGCCTTCACGGAAGTCGACGACGAACATGGGATAGAATGTCCCCTCCCCGCCGCTTGCCCGGAGGGTGAAGGTGAACGTCTTGTTGTTGTGGGCGCCGATCTCTCCTACCACCGGGTAGGGATCGCTCGTGGCCACGACCCCGTCGTTGTAGAGACGGACGCTCTTGATGGCGACGGGTTCGGCACCGTTGTTCTGGATAACGACCGTGAGGGTCCCGGTATCCCCCTTCATCAGGACCGCCGGGTCGAGCGAGGAGGAGGTCACGGTGACGTCGGCCGGGCCGGCGGAAGCCGGGCCGGTGACCACCGTCACGGCGCAGAGAAGTGCTATGATAACGAGATGAAACGGTTTCATATTACAGCCATCCGGCAAATGTCATGATTGTATAGAGGAGGTAGAGGCCTACGGGTATTCCGACGGTGAGCGCTGCGTCCCGCGTGGAGAGGTTTCGTGCATACTTCATGCCGAAGATCCAGATGTTCGCGCTCCAGATCATGAAGAGGATGCCCACGATCCCGGAGATCTGCGCCAGGGGGTCGGCTACCAGCATGGTTGCCAGGTCCTCGGAGAACTCCACCATCTGCTCAGGGCTCATCGCAGACGGGATTGTTATGCGCGAGATGATCAGGTAGGTGAAGAACGCCCCGATGATGCCCCCGAATACCTGGGGAAGGAACCCATAGCCCGTGAACTCCAGCGTCCTCTTGAAATCGCCTTTGCCCTTGAAGGCCATCGAGATGAGGTAGAAGACAATACCGAAGGCGATCCACATCAAGAATCCCCCGATCACGCCGAAGACGGCGGCGAAGATCACGCCGATCATCCCGAAAGCCTGCGCTTCGGCGGGGAGCATCGCGATGATCATGTTTGCCGCCATTGCGGCCGAGACTGCCCCGATGATCCCGATGACAAGCGCGATCAGCGCCGGCACCTTCAGGCTCGGTTCGTCCTGCATCCGCGCTTCAAAGAAACGCCCGGGATTGAGCAGTACCCGGAGAAATCCAGCTTCCATGGTTAATGTGCCTCGTATACTCTTGGCAGACCGGGGG
This sequence comes from Methanobacteriota archaeon, assembly GCA_023457135.1. Taxonomy (GTDB): domain Archaea; phylum Halobacteriota; class Methanomicrobia; order Methanomicrobiales; family Methanoculleaceae; genus Methanoculleus. The sequence goes on from JAEWMO010000065.1 coordinate 8,134, forward strand.
AGATATATTTTTTCAGTAATGGGAGCCGGAACAGCCCATCCCTCCTGCAAAAAAGATCGTTATAATTACTGGAAATCCCTTTAAACGGGACTGGAGCGGCCGGACGACTCCACCGGAAGCGCGCGGGTACGCTAGAGGTGCCCGAGTTCTTTGAGGCTCACGTAGCCTTTCTTTGTGATGATGATATGGTCGAGCACCCGGATACCCAGGATCGAGCCGGCCTCGACGAGCTGCCGGGTGATGCCGATGTCCTGGGAGGAGGGGTCGAGCGTACCCGATGGATGGTTGTGGACCAGGATGACCGAGGCGGCACGGTCGGTGATCGCGTCGGAAAAGACCTCACGCGGGTGAACCAGGCTCTGGTTCAGGATTCCGACGGTGACGGTCCGGCGCTCGATCACCTCGCCGGCACCGTTGAGGGTGATACAGATGAAGTACTCCTGCTTCTTATCCCGCCACGCCGCGACCAGCGGAAGCACATCGCCGGGCGAGGTTATCCGGTGTTCTGAGAGGGCTTCTTCCTGGTAACGCCGCCCGAGCTCAAAGCAGGCCATGATCTCACAGGCTTTTGCCGAACCGACTCCATCGATAGCGATAAGGGCGTCGTATGACGGGCTGCCCCCGGTATCTTTCAGGTAACGCACGACGTCGCCGGCAACCTGGGAGACATCCCGTCCTTTTGTACCCCGCCCGATGAGGAGAGCGATCAGCTCCTGATCGGTGAGCGCCTGCGGCCCCCGCTCTGCCAGTTTCTCGCGTGGACGGTCATGGCTGGGGAGTTCGCGCATCCGCTTCATGTGCACCCGCTCCTGTGGGAGTGATCAAGGTTCCCTTTTTGATCCGGGAGCATGTATAGGTTTTCAATCGATCCCGGATTTCAGGCCGGATGACGGGAAGGGAGACAGAAGAGGATAGGATTTCCTGAGAGGCTGATGAAGATCACAGGTCTATAGCGAAACCATTTTAACAGGTAATCACCATCACTCACAAAATGGAGCTTCCCTGGAAGAGCACCGACGCCTGGTACAGAAAAGGGCGGACGTTCTGCGAACAGGGGCAGTACGACCGGGCTGCCGAGTGCTATGACCGCGTGGTCAGCCAGAATCCGGGCGCCACTACCGCCTGGTATAGCAAAGGGCGTGCCCTGGCAGCCGCCGGACGCCACCGGGAAGCAGGGGAGTGTTTCGACCAGGCCATCCGGCTCGACCCGACCTCGTCCCGTTTCTGGTGCGCCCGGGGACGGGTCTTCTACAGCCTCCAGGATTACGAGGAAGCAGCCGGCTACTGTGCCCAGGCGCTGAAACTCGCACCGGACTCCGTCGAGTCCTGGCTCACCCGGGGGCACGCCTTCAGGAACCTGGGACGGGCCGCCGACGCGATCGCCTGCTACGACCGGGTCGTCACCCTCGAGCCGGGCAGGATCGAGGCCTGGCTCGCCCGTGGGACGATGCTCGCCGCCGAACGCCGGTACGACGGGGCACTCGAGTGCTATGACCGGGTCATCGCGCTCGATCCCCATAATGCGACCGCCTGGTATGCCCGCGGCACGATCCAGGCCATACTCTCCCGGCACGCCGACGCCCTCGCCAGTTACGACCGGGCAGTCGTCATCGACCCGGACCATGCCGACGCCTGGTACGCAAAGGGGTGCACGCTCGCGGTGCTGCTCACCTACGACAAGGCGGTCGCGTGCTTCGACCGGGCGCTCGCCCTCCGCCCCGACGACGCCGATGCCTGGTACAACCGGGGCCGGGCGCTGCAGAACCTTGAGCGTTATGGAGAGGCGGTCGACTGCTACGACCGGGCGCTCCGGCTCAGGCCCGGCCGTACGGAGATCTGGTATCATAAGGGTACGGCACTGAAGCGGCTGAAACGTTACGATTCTGCGGTCGCCTGCTTTGACCGGGCGATCAGGGAGAACGCAGGCGATCACGAAGCGTGGCACCAGAAGGGCCTCCTTCTCTTCGCCCAGAAACGCCCTGTGGATGCGATAGAGTGCTTCGACCAGGTACTCAGGCTCCAGCCCGGTCATGCGGACGCAGCCTACTACCGGGGCGAGAGTTACTACGCCCTCGGGAACTACGAGATGGCGGCCGCCTACTACCAGGCCGTGATCCGGGCGGCCCCGGGGAACGCCATCGCCTGGAACAACTACGGAAACACGCTCTACCGGCTCGAACGCTACGATGAGGCGCTCGTCTGCTACGAACGCGCGCTCGAGATCGACCCGGAGAACCCCCGCGTCTGGAACAACAAGGCCAGCGTCCTCTCGGTCCTCTCGCACTACGACCGGGCGCTTGTCTGCTACGACCGGGAACTCCTGGCCCATCCTGAGAACGCGGACGCCTGGTACAACAAAGGCCTCGCGCTCTTCATCCTCGGGCGCTACGGCGAAGCCGTCACCTGTTATACGCAGGCGCTCGAGAAGGCTCCCGCGAGGACGGAGATCTGGACCATGAAAGGGAACGCCCTCGTCATCCTGGAGCGCTGCGAGGAGGCGATCGACTGCTACGACCGGGCCCTCGCCGCGAACCCCGACAACGCCGAGGCGCTCAAGGGGAAGGCGATGGCGTTCATCTACCTCGAGCGGTCCGCCGAGGCGGTCCGGTGCTACGAGCGGCTGAAGCGGCTGCCGGGACGGTCCTGACGGAGAAAAAAGGCGGGGGATCTATACCCGCGCGATCCGCCCGACGGCTTCTCTGAGGTTCTTCATCGATGTCGCGTAGGAGAGCCGGAGCCAGCCGGGGGTGCCGAACGCGGTTCCGGGGGTGACCGCGACATGGGCGTCCCTGAGCCACGACCGGGCGATCGCCATGTCGTCGCCCTCGACCCTGACGTAGGCGTAGAAGGCGCCGTCCGCCGGAGCGGTGGCGTAGCCGAGGTCGCGGAGCGCCGGGATGAGGTAGTCGCGCCGGCGCTCGAACTCGCGGCGCATCGACTCGACGCAATCCTGGGGCCCTTCGAGCGCCGCGACCGCGCCGAACATCGCGAACGTCGTCGGGCTCGAGATGGTGTGCTGCTGCACCTTCTCCATCTGCCGGAGGATCGGCCGGGGAGCGGCCGCGTAACCGATACGCCACCCGGTCATCGCGTAGGCCTTCGAGAACCCGTTGACGGTGATCGTCCGCTCAGCCATCTCCGGGAGGGAGGCGAGCGAGATGTGTTCCTCCCCGTAGACGAGTTTCTCGTAGATCTCGTCGGAGAGCGCGTAGAGGTCGTGGTCACGGCAGATATCGGCGATCAGCCGGAGCGAGTCAGCGTTCAGCACCGCCCCGGAGGGGTTCGAGGGGGTGTTGACCACGATCATCTTCGTCCGGGCCCCGACCGCCTCGAGCAGGCTGTCGTCGACCTGGAACGTTTCGGTGGTGAGGGCGTGGTGCCGGGCGGCGGCGCCCGCGAACCGGGCGCAGGGCTCGTAGGAGACCCACGAGGGGTCGAGGATGAGCACCTCGTCGCCAGCGTTCAGCACGGCCTCCATCGCCTCGTAGATGGCGTCCTTCGCGCCGCAGGTGACGATCACCTTGTCGGGCTTCGCGGGGATGCCGTTCTCCCGGTTGAGTTTCTCCGCGATCGCCTTCGTCAGCGCCGGTATTCCGGTGCTCGGGGCGTAATGGGTCTCGCCCCTCCTGAGGGCCTCGATGCAGGCGTCCTTGATATGCGCCGGCGTGTCGAAGTCAGGCTCCCCTATCGAGAGGCTGATGACGTCGACGCCCTCCTGCGCCATCCTCTTTGCGGCGTTCGAGATCTCGATCGTCGCGGAGGGGGCGATGGCCGCGATCTTTTCAGAGAGGCCTCTCATCCCAATCGCTGGACCATCTTCACGGCCGATTCGACGGCGCGCTTGGCGTAATCGATACGCTCGGTCGCCTCCATCCGGGTCATGCCCGGCCCGGAGATGCCTAAGGACACGGGCTTCCCGAACTCAAGGGAGAGATCGATGATCTTACGCGCCGCGTGCTGGACGACGATCTCGTCGTGCTGGGTGGCGCCCTCGATGACGCACCCGATCGTGACGACCGCGTCGATCTTTCCGTCGTTGAGCAGCTTCTTGATTGCAAGCGGCATGTCGTAGGCGCCGGGAACGTAGATCGTGTCCGCAACCTCCGCACCGAGGAAGCCGGCGTGCTCCCTGGCCTCGATCTCCATCATATAGGTGATGTCGCGGTTGAACTCCGCGACGACGAATCCAAGTCTTATCGTCATCTCAATCCTTCCTGTGATAGTACTCACACCGGATACTGATAATCATCACTTTTTTGCATCAGGGGCGGGCGGGCCCGACATCCTCGAACCCCTGCCGCTGGCCGGTCCCGGCGAGCTTCTCAAGCTCCTTCGGGTAGAGGGCGAGCCGGACGGCGTTCACCGCGTGCTCGCGGGTCCGCTGCTCCATCAGCCAGGCGAGTTCCTTTGCATCCCTCGCCTCGTCTTCGTGGACGAAGACCTCGATGACATGCTTGTTGGTCATGAGCTGGCAGAGGATGAGGCCCTGGGAGGCCTCGTGGGCGCAGACCTTGTCCTTCGAGGCCCCGCCGGGCATCCCGAGAGCCATGACGAGGTCGCACCCCCGCTCCTCGATCAGCTTCTTGCAGGCCACCGGGAGGTCCTTAATGCCGGGGACGACATAGCGCTCGAGCCCGACACTCGCGTGCCTCCGGATCTCGTCGGCAGCGATCCTGCCCATGTCGACCCGGGCAAACGTCGTATCGGCGATCCCGATCTTCATCCGAGGAGCACCCCGGCAGCCGCCTCGACACCGTCGTCGGCCGCAACCCCGAACTTCTTGAGGGTGAACTGGACAGCCGCAAGGGTGGCGAGGAGCTCCTGCGCCCCGACACCGCCCATGGTGCCGATCCGGAAGATCTTGCCCTTGAGGTGGTCCTGGCCGCCGGCGATCTCGATGCCGAACTTCTTGACGGTCCCCCGGAGATCCTTGTCGGTGAGGCCATCGGGAATCCGCATCGCGGTCGCGGTGTTGGAGTAGGCGTGGTGTGCGTCGAGCGTCGGGAAGAGGTCGACACCCCATCCCTTCGCCGCGGCGCGGACGGCGTCGGCCATCCTGCGGTGGCGGGCGATACGGGCCGGGACGCCTTCTTCCTCGATCATCTTGCAGGCCTCGTGGAGCGCGAGGAAGAGCGGGACCGCCGGGGTGTAGGGGGTCTCCATCGGGGTGCCCTTTCCGCTCTTTCTGTAGGCTGCCATGTCGAGGTAGAAGGGACGCTTTGCGGAGATCCGGTCCCAGGCCCGGTCGCTGACGGCGATGGCCGCAAGCCCCGCGGGAGCCGCGAGGCACTTCTGCGACCCGACGACGGCGATATCGACACCCCACTCGTCCATCCGGACATCGTCGCCGCCGATGGAGGTGACACCGTCCATGATGAAGAGGGCGTCGTGCTTCCGGGCAAGCTTCGCGACCTCAGGCGCCGGGTTCTTGATCCCGGCGCTCGTCTCGTTGTGGACCATCGTGACGACCTCTGCCCCGGCCTCGAGTTCCCGCTCGAGCGCCGCGAGGTCGAGCGGGGTTCCCCACTCGGAGTTGAGGACGGTGACGCTGCCGTAGCGCTCGCCGATCTTGCCGAAGCGTTCGCCGAACTTGCCGTTCACGAGCGAGACAATCTTTTTATCCCGCGCAAAGTTCGCGACCGCGGCCTCCATCCCGGCGCTCCCGGAGCCGCTGATGATGTAGAGCTCGTTTGCCGTACCAAAGAGGGTCTTTAAGGTCCGGACAGTCTCCGCGTAGGCGGCGCCGAACTCGGGGCCGCGGTGGTTGATGGCCTGCCGCGTCATGGCGGCGCGTACCCGCTGGGGGATGGGCACGGGGCCGGGGATCATGAGAAGTGGTTCGTTTTCCATGTAGATCAGTCCATATCGTCCTGTCGGGTATAGACGCAGTTCCTGCAAGGAACTTGGATGTGGATTCATATCAACCTCACCACCGCGGAATACCGACAGAGAGATGAGGAAGGAAGGGCATATTACAGGGAGATATGGTCGATGTCGCGGTGATCTGCGGCTCCGCCTCGGATACCCCCGTGGCGGAGAAGGTCTTTGCAGCCTTGAAGGAGCACGGCATATCCTACGACTACCAGGTGATCTCGGCGCACCGGGACCCGGAGAGGCTGGACGACTACGTGAAGGGAAGCGACGCCCGGGTATTCATAGCGATCGCGGGGCTCTCGGCGGCCCTGCCCGGCGTGGTCGCCTCGAAGACTGAGCGGCCCGTGATCGGCGTCCCGGTGAGCGGGAAGCTGATGGGCATCGATGCCCTCCTCTCGATCGTCCAGATGCCGAGAGGTGTCCCGGTGGCCTGCGTCGGCGTGGACAACGGGGAGAACGCCGCACTCCTCGCGGTCCGGATCCTCGGTGCCGGGCGCGCCTGAGATACCTTTTTTTCGTCGGGGCAGTGTAGTAGGGGTCATGAAGCAGAGAGTGCTCTTCATCGGCACGAACAACGCCGCCCGGACCCAGATGGCGGAGGGCTACCTCCGCGCCCGCTACGGCGACCGCTACGATGTCTGCTCGGCCGGGACCGCCCCGACCGCCCTCGATCCCCTTGCCGTGCAGGTGATGTCCGAGATCGGGGTGGACATCTCGGGGCAGCGGGCAAAGGACCTCGGCCTCTTCGACGGAAAAGAGATGGATTACGTGATCGCGCTCTGCACCGGAGGCATCTGCCCGATGTTCCCCTGGACGAAGGAGACGCTCCACCCCGACTTCCCGGACCCGACCCGGGTCACCGGGACCAGGGATAAGGTGATTGCGGCCTACCGGCGGAGCCGGGACGAGATCATCGCCTGGATCGAAGGAAGAGTGGTCAGCAGAGCGTGAACGGGCAGGGTAGCGGATGGAGATCCGCTTTACTGCTCCATACGCTCTTCCGGCGGGGCCTTGAGGATCTCCCGGACCATCTTCACGGCGCAGAGGTCGCCGCACATCGAGCAGGTCTCGATCTCCCCGTCCCGCTCGTGGATGCGCCGGGCCTCCTCCGGGGCGAGCGCCGCCTCGAACTGCTTCTCCCAGTCGAGAGCCCGGCGCGCCTCCGCCATCCGGATCTCGCGGTTCTTCGTGCTCCCGGCGGTGCGGGAGAGGCTCCCGACATGCGCCGCAATCCGCGCAACCCGCGTCCCCTCGACGATGTCGCGGACGTCCGGGAGCGCCAGGTGCTCGCTCGGCGAGACCATGCAGAGGAAGTCTGCGCCGTGCATGCAGGCAAGCACCCCGCCGATCGCCCCCACGACGTGGTCGTAGCCCGGCGCGACGTCGGTCACGAGCGGGCCGAGCAGGTAGAGCGGGGCGCCGTCGGTCAGTTCTTTGAGCATCCGGACGTTGTAGCCGACCTGGTCGGCCGGGATATGACCGGGACCCTCGATCATCCGCTGCACCCCGGCGGTGAGCGCCCGCTTTGCGAGGTGGCCGAGCGTCAGGTACTCGGTCGTCTTGGCCAGGCGGCCGGCGTCCACGAGCGCGCCCGGCCGCATCCCGTCGCCGAGGCTCACGACCACGTCATGCTCGGAGAGGATCTCGAGCAGGTAGTCGTACTCGGCGTACAGGGGGTTCTCCTCGCCGGTCGCGGCCATCATCGCCACGTGGAAGGCTCCGCCACGGCTGACGACGCCCATCGTCCGGGGGTCGGCCTGGAGCGACGCGAGGGCCTGGCGGTTCACGCCGCAGTGAAGGGTCAGGAAGTCCACGCCCTGCCGGCAGTGCTCCCGGATAACCTTGAAGAGCAGGTCGGCGTCGACGTCCGCGGCAGTCCCCGCACGCCGGACCGCTTCATAGATCGGGACTGTCCCGACGGTTGTGTCGAGCTCCAGGATCCGGCGCCGGATGCGGGCAAGATCCCCACCGGTCGAGAGGTCCATCAGGGCATCCGCGCCCTCCCGGAGGGCTGCCTTCGCCTTCTCGACCTCGAGGTCCTCGTCGCACCGGGTGCCGGACGTCCCGACGTTCACGTTGACCCGCACCCTGCAGCCCTCCCCGATGGCGCAGAGCCGGTGCGGCCGTACGGGGTTTGCTGGAATGACTATCCGGCCACGGGCGACGGCCCGCGCGGCCCGGTGAGGGACGAGACCCTCCTCCCGGGCGATCGTCTCCACTTCAGGAGGGACGCCGCGCAGGCATGCAGAGATCAGGGTGTGCATAAGAACCATTTGTCCGGAAGCCATATTAGTCTGCATGCCAGTCCGGTGGATCGCGAGCGGCACAACCTACGCCAACTCGTTCGTTTACGGAAACGTCCTTGTGGATGCAGGCGTTCTCCCGATGGCGGTGGAGCCGCACGCGGAAACGATCGAGACGATCGTCATCACGCACGCCCACTACGACCATATCGCCCATATCACGGAGATCGCCCGGCTCTGCGGTGATCCGGCCATCTGCATCCATGAGGCAGACGCTCCCGGCCTCATCGACGATACCCGGAGCCTCGCCATGCACTTCGGGGCCCGGTCGCCCGGGATCGTCCCCGATACCGTCCTCTCCGACGGCGACCGCATCGGTGATCTCCGGGTCATCCACACCCCGGGCCACACGCCGGGCGGGATCTGCCTCTACGAGCCGGAAGAGAAACTCCTCTTCTCGGGCGACACCGTCTTCACCGGCGGCTCGTTCGGGCGCTACGACTTCCCCGGCGGGGACCGGACGGTGCTTGCAGCATCCCTGGAGCGACTCGGCGCCCTCGAGGTCGAAGGGCTCTACCCCGGCCACGGGGAGCCCGTCGCCCGCGGCGGCGGGAGGCATATCGCGGCCGCTATCGAGGCGCTCCGGTTCTATGGATAGGGGTGTCTACGCCCTCGTCCTCGAGAACCCCCGCTGCGTGGTCCGTGTCGGCGCCCTGGGACTGCGGGAGTTTGCTGCCGGCAGGCACGTCTACATCGGGTCGGCGCTCGGGAGCGGCGGGCTTGCCCGGGCAGACCGGCACGTGAACCTCGCCCTTCACCGCGACCGCCCGCCCCGGTGGCACATCGACTACCTCCTCCTCGACCCGCGCTTCACCCTCGCCGCCGTCGTCACCGTCGCAACGGACCGGGACTGCGAGTGCGACCTCGCCCGTGCCGTCGGCGGACCGTCTGTTCCCGGATTCGGGTGCAGCGACTGCACCTGCTCCTCGCACCTCTTCCACCGTTCCGGCGACCCGGCCCCCGAACTCTTCGCCGCATTCCGGAGCCTCGACCTCGCTGCCCGGATCACAAGAGTCAAGAGCGAAGGGAGCAAGCATAGGGTATGAGTGTTCTCGGCATCTCCGGAAGCATGCGGAAGAACGGTAACACCGCAATGCTCGTCACCGCCATCCTCGACCGCGTTCGGGAGGCAGGCATCGAGACGGAGTTCCTCTCGCTTGCCGATATGGACATCCAGCCCTGCACCGGTTGCGAAGCATGCAGGGACGCGAAGTGGTGCGTGAGGGAGGACGACGACTGGGCCGGCGTGGCGCAGAAGATGATCGACTGCGAGGTGCTGGTCCTCGGCGCTCCGACCTACTACTACGACATCAACGGCCAGACGAAGAACCTGATCGACCGGACCTACTCCCTCTATCACGACAGGAGGCTCTCGGGCAGGAGGGCGGTTGCCGTCGCCGTCTGCGCCGACCGGGGTGGGGAGCGGTCGCTCGAGACCATCGAGGGCTTCCTGAACACCCACGAGTTCTCGTATCTCGGCTACGTCTGCGGGAGGGGGTATGCGCCCGGAGATATCCGAAAAGACGAACGGGCGATGCGGAGCGCTGTCCGGGTCGCGGATACGATCGTCAGGTACCTCAGGCCTGAAGACTGAGAGCCAGGGAACGCCTGCACCGGCAGCGTCACCATACGGGTGAGAGCCTGCCGGAGCATCTTTTGTTACCCTGAACCTTCGCAGGCAGGGTTCGCAGGGAAAGAGGCGCGGTTAGTCCGCCGGATGCCCATCGTCTCTCCCTGCCCGGCTGCAGTCAGAGCAGCAGCGATATGATCGCGAGGACGATGAAGATGATGACCAGCCACTTCGCGATCGACATTGACATCCCTGCAACGCCTCGCGCTCCAAGTAAGGCAAAGACAAGTGCCAGAATGAAGAAGAGGATTGCAAGGCCTACGAAACCACCGCCTAACATGTCATGCTCCTCCCAATCGCCGGCACCCGCCGGCGTTGAGGGGCGATACTCTATCCTGGGATATTTATAATTTTCCAGCAATAGTGCACCTGCCGGGCAAAACAGCCCGGTCGACCCCGGAGATCAGCCTTGAAGGATGCTGTAGGTCGTCGTGCGTTGCCGGAGCGTCCGGCCGAGATCCCCGACCATGCGCCGCATCTCGGCCGGGTCCAGGTAGTCGGTGTCCCGGGCACCCGCCTCCCGGGAGATGCTCTCCTCAAACATCGTCCCGCCGAGGTCGTCGGCACCGGCAAGCAGCGCCACCTGGGCCATCTTCGTCCCGAGCTTCACCCACGAGGCCTGGATGTGGTCGAAGTTATCGAGGAAGAGCCTCGCGACCGCAAACATCAGGAGATCCTCTCTCCCCGTCGCGCCGGGCCGGGCGAGCCCCGCACGGTACAGGGGAGTGTTCGGGTGGACAAACGAGAGAGGGACGAACTCGGTGAACCCGCCGGTCTCGTCCTGGATATCGCGGAGGATTGCGAGGTGCCGGACGCGATCCGCCTCGCTCTCGCAGTGGCCGTACATGATCGTCGCCGTCGACCGGATGCCGAGACGGTGCGCCTCTCTGATGATCCGGACCCAGGTGGCCGTATCGATCTTCTCCGGGCAGATCACCTTCCGGATGTCGTCCACCAGGATCTCCGCCGCCGTCCCGCAGAGGGTGCCGAGTCCCGCGGCCTGCATCGCGGCGAGCACCTCGCGGGTGGATATGCCGCTCTGCCACGCCGCGTAAGCCACCTCCATCGGGTTGCTCGCGTGGATGTGGACGCGCGGGGCCTCGTCGCGTATCCAGGAGTAGATATCGATGTAGGATTGGGCGTCAAACTCCGGGTGGAGGCCGCTCACCGTGCAGACCTCGGTGACGTTCCGTTCATGCGCCGTCCGGGCCTTCTCCCGGACGACGGCTTCGCCGTGGTGGTAAGCATCGGCGTCGCCGGGTTTTCGCGAGAAGCCGCAGAACCCGCAGGCGTTCACGCAGAGGTTGGTGACGTTGATGTTCTGGTTCCGGACGTAGGTGACGAGATCGCCGGCCTTTCGCTCCCGGAGTTCGTCCGCGGCGGCGGCGATCTCCCAGACACCCCGGCCGCGGGTCTCGAGGAGGCGCACCGCCTCCTCCTCCGTGAGCCGGTGGCCGGCGAGGACGTCGTCGAGCACCTGTCGCAGTTGTGGCGCCGTAACCATCATCATCCGCCTTTGATTATGTTACGTTTGATCTGGCGCAGTCAGGACAAGAATCTTCGGGTGTCCCCGGAAGTGGTGCATACACTTATCTGTTCTCCGGGGTACCCCGGCGACCATGGCCCAACAGATCCTGTGCCACCAGCGCACACGGCTCAGCTACAAGGACGCGTTCGGCTACGTCATCCCGGTCGGGAAGACCAGCCTGATGGCCTGGGTGACCGACGAAGGAATGATCGGGACGGACGGGTTCGATATCGAGGCGCTCGCAAACGCAGGGGTCCCCGCGGCGATCGTCGGCGTCTCGGAGGAGTCGACCCTTGATACCCTCGACGCCCTGATGGATGCCGAGGTGAAGGCGGCAAACCTTCCGGCGGTGCAACGCCGGGTCGATATCGGCATTTCGGGAAGAGAGGCCCTGAACAGGATGTGAACCCGACCGAAGGTCGGTTTGCGCCGGCTGAGGAGCAAGGCCGGCCGAAGGTCGGGTCACACCATCTCGTAGAGCGTCGTCCGCTGCCGGAGCCTCCGGCCGAGGTCATCGGCCATCCGCCGCATCTCGGCCGGGTCCAGGTAGTCGGCGCCCTCGCCCCCGGCATCGACCGAGACATCGTCGCAGAACATCGTCCCGCCGAGGTCGTCGGCGCCCGAGAGAAGCGCCGCCTGCGCTATCTTCGTTCCCACCTTCCCCCACGAGACCTGGATGTGGTCGAAGTTGTCGAGGAAGAGTCGGGCGACCGCGACCATCAGGATGTCCTCTCTCCCCGTCGCGCCGGGCCGGGCGAGCCCCGCGCGGTAGAGAGCCGTCTTCTCGTGGAGGAACGAGAGGGGAACGAGCTCGGTGAACCCGCCGGTCTCGTCCTGGATATCGCGGAGGATCGCGAGGTGCCGGGCGCGGTCCGCCTCGCTCTCGCAGGAGCCGTACATGATCGTCGCCGTCGAGCGGATGCCGAGACGGTGCGCCTCCTTGATGATCCGGACCCAGGTCGCCGTGTCGCACTTGTTCGGGCAGATCACCTTCCGGACGTCGTCGACCAGGATCTCCGCCGCCGTCCCCTGGAGGGTACCGAGCCCCGCCGCCCGGAGCCGCTCGATGGCTTCGGTCGCCGAGACCCCGCTCCGTTCGGCAGCCCAGGCGATCTCATCCGGGCTTGCGGTGTGGATATCAACGCCGGGCGCCTCCTCCCGCACGCAGGAGATGAGGTCGACGTAGGAGTCGAGCGTGTAGTCCGGGTGCACCCCGGAGAGGAGGCAGATCTCGGTGACGCGCCGCGCCACCGCCGTCCGGGCCTTCTCCCGGATGGCCTCCGGGCCGTCGCAGAAGGCTTCGGGATCGTCCGCCCGCCGTCCGAACCCGCAGAATCCGCAGAGGTTCTTGCAGACGTTGGTGACGTGGATGTTCTGGTTCCTGACGTAGGTGGCGACGTCACCGACCTTCCGCTCGCGGAGTTCGTCGGCGGCGGCGGCGATCTCCCAGACCTCCCGGCCGCGGGTCTCGAAGAGGCGCACCGCTTCCTCCTCCGTGAGCCGGTGGCCGGCGAGCGTGTCGCGAAGTAGATCATGCAGCGAAGACGGCATGGTAAACAACTCTATTGCAGTCCTGGATTTATTCTTCTTTCTTTTTACGTCGTGCAAGGACGAAATCGTGGATGAGGATGACGACGATGACGATGACGGCAAACTCGGCGAGGTGCAGGGGGAGGTAGCCCACGAGCGGGACCGCGACGAAGGCTTTCCCCACGATCCACTCCTTCTGCACCGGCTCGACCACGCCGACCCCCGCGATCCGGAGGTTCCCCTGGTCGATGTAGGGGTTGTTGTCTCCTTTGGTGATGTAGCCGCCGTGCGGGTCGGCGTAGTAGTCGCCGAGCCCCGACTCCTCCACGGCGGCCGTATCGACGTACACCATCGCCCGATGGATGATCGGGTGGACGGAGTCGGCCCCGTTCGGCCGGTAGACGATCACGTTCCCGTAGTCGCCAAACGACGTGTACCCGGTCCGCTGTCCCTCGGCCCAGGTCGTCAACCCGCCGAACCGGTCCTCGTCGACGACGAGGACCAGGTCGCCGACGTTCATGTTCGGGACCATGCTCTCCGACTCGATCGTGACGACCGCCGGCCAGGTGCCGGCGAAGAGGTAGAGGAGAAGGGCGATACCCCCCACGACCGCGACGACCCAGAGGAGGTCCCGGGCGAGGGAGACAACCGGGTGGTCGCTCTCCCGGAACGCGGCGAGGCCCGATGCTGCACGTTGCAGCCAGGTGGTATCCGACATTGTTCTAAAGAGAATACTATTTCCCCCTACATAGGTTCTCCCCCGTATCCGCACGGGGCAACCGGGCATGAAAAGATAAACCCATATTGCCGGGGAGAGAATAACATGGAGTCCATGCTCGCCGACGGGGAGATAGTGCGCCGGTTCCTTGCGCTGAAGCACCAGGTCCACCCTGACGTCGTGAGTTACATCCAGGAGCAGAACGATCCGACGCTCATCGACCGGATAGCGGCGGGGGTCCCCGACGGCACCCTGGTCATCTCCGCAGAGCACATCCCGGGCTTGAAAAAGGTCAGGGACGGGACCCGGTTCCTCGTCGACCCTGAACTGGAGGTTATCACGGGGAGCGCCGGCTCCACCGGGAGCGTCAGGGGCCACGAGGATGCCGTCCACTACTTCCGGGACCGCTACAACAACCTCTCCTCGATGATCCGGAGCCGGATGAACGTGATGCCGATCGAGGCTCTGGTCAAGTCCCCTCACCGTTACCGCGACGAGGAGTGCAATATCATCGGGATGGTGGCCGATGTCCGGACGACCGCGAAAGGCCACCGGCTCGTCGAGGTGGAGGACCCCACCGGGGCTATCCGGGTGCTCTTCAACAAGGGGAGAGGCGACGCTTTTGTGGAGGCGGAGCGGCTCCTCCCCGACGAGGTCCTCGGTGTCAAAGGAAAACTCTCAAGCGACGGCGGGCTCTTCTTCGCCGAGCAGCTCTTCCGCCCCGACGTCCCCATCAACAACGCCCCGTTCAAGAGCGACCGGCCGGGCAGAGCGGTCCTGATCTCTGATGTCCATGTCGGGAGCGACACCTTCCTCGAAGACGGGTGGAACCGGTTCGCCGACTGGCTGCAGGACTCCGATGCCGGGTATCTCCTCATCGCAGGCGATCTCGTCGACGGGATCGGGATCTACCCCGGGCAGGATAACGAACTGACGATCAAGAACATCTATGAGCAGTACGACGTCTTCGGGGAGATGCTCCGCGACCTCCCTTCAAGGATCCGGATCGTCGCCGCCCCGGGCAACCACGACGTCGTCAGGATGGCCGAGCCGCAGCCGGCGATCCCGCCGGAGTTCACCAGCAGGTTCCCGTCGAACTGCACCGTCGTCGAGAACCCCTGCCTGGTGAGCCTCCAGGGCGTCCGGGTCCTGATGTATCACGGCCGGTCGATCGACGACATGATCGGGCTGATCCCGGGAGCCAGTTATGAGCGGCCCGGCGAGATCATGGACGAGATGCTGAAACGCCGGCTGCTCGCATCCCCCTACGGTATGCGGACCCCCATCGCCGCGATGAAGAACGACCGGCTCGTCATCGACCCGCTCCCCGAGATCCTCCTCACGGGGCACGTCCACATCTGCGGCATCACCCGCTACCGGGGCGTCCTCGGGGTGAACACGGGCACCTGGCAGTCGCAGACGGCGTTCCAGAAACAGATGAACATCAACCCCACGCCCGCGCGCGCGGTTGTCATCGATCTCCAGACGCTTCAGCCCGAAGTAGTCGATTTCAGCTGATCATTCACCGTTTTTCCCGGGCATTTTCCGCATATTTAAAAGTGTGAAATACCTTTGTATATTACTCATTCGGAGGAATGCAGAGAGATGGATCTGGTCTATCTGGCACCCATTGGTGCCATCCTTGCTCTCCTGTTCGCAGGATACTCGTACACGAGTATCAAGCGGGAGGGGACGGGTACCGAACTGATGCAGAAGATCGCTGCCGCCATCCATACGGGGGCAATGGTCTACCTGAACAGGCAGTACCGTGCTATTGCAATATTTGTCATCGTTCTTGCCGTCGTCCTTGGCGTCTGGATCAATCCGCTCACCGCGGCCTGTTTCGTGCTCGGCGCTGCGCTCTCGGCGACTGCCGGCTACATCGGCATGTTCACCGCCACCGCCGCAAACGTCCGGACCACGAACGCCGCACGGCGCGGAATCGCAGATGCGTTCAAAGTCTCGTTCGCGAGCGGCTCGGTCATGGGCATGGCAGTCGTCGGCCTCGGCCTTCTCGGCCTCTCGGTCGCGTACATGATCGTCAGCAACTTCACGGGGCTCGCCCAGGCTGAAGTCCTCACCATCGTGACCGGATTCGGTCTCGGTGCAAGCTCGATCGCCCTCTTCGCCCGTGTCGGCGGCGGTATCTTCACCAAGGCCGCGGACGTCGGGGCCGACCTCGTCGGCAAGGTCGAGGCAGGCATCCCCGAGGACGATCCCCGGAACCCGGCCGTCATCGCCGACAACGTCGGTGACAACGTCGGAGACGTCGCCGGCATGGGCGCGGACCTCTACGAGTCCTACGTCGGCTCGATCATCGCGGCAATGGTCCTCGGTGTCGCCGTCGCGGCCACGCAGTTCCCGAACGCCGATATCATGAATGTGATCCTCCTCCCGCTGCTCATCGCCGCGGTCGGTATTGTCGCGTCCATCATCGGTTCGTTCTTCGTCCGGACCAACAAGACCGAGAGCAGCGCCATCCACATGGCCTTCAACAAGGGCCTGCTCGCTGCGATCGTCGTGACCGTCGCCGCCACCTACTTCCTGGTGACCCAGCTCCTCGGCGCGGAGTACATCGGCGTCTTCTACGCCACCGTCGCCGGTCTCGTCGCCGGGTTCGGCATCGGCCTGATCACCGAGTACTACACCTCCTTTGAGCGGAGCCCGACGCTTGCCATCGTCAAGTCGAGCGAGACCGGAGCCGCGACCACCATCATCACCGGGTTTGCAAAGGGGATGGAGAGCACCATCTGGCCGGTCCTGATCGTCGCCATCGCGATCTACATCTCCTACGAGGTCGCCGGTCTCTACGGCGTCGCGATCGCCGCCGTCGGTATGCTCGCGACGCTCGGCATCTCCCTCTCCGTCGACGCTTACGGCCCTGTCGCCGACAACGCCGGCGGTATCGCTGAGATGTCCCACCAGAAGCCCGAGGTCCGCGAGATCACCGACACGCTCGATGCCGTCGGCAACACCACCGCCGCCATCGGCAAGGGGTTCGCCATCGGCTCCGCGGCCCTGACCGCGCTCGCCCTCTTCGCCGCCTACACCCAGGCGGTCGGCCTCTCGGTCATCGATATCTCGGTTCCAAACGTCTTCATCGGCCTCCTGATCGGTGCGATGCTCCCCTTCCTCTTCTGCTCCATCACCATGATGGCCGTCGGGAAGGCTGCATACAGCATCGTCCATGAAGTCCGCCGCCAGTTCAAGGAGATCACCGGCCTCATGGAGGGGAAAGCCGACCCCGACTACACCTCCTGCATCGCCATCTCTACGAACTCGGCACTGCGTGAGATGATCGCGCCCGGCATCCTCGCCGTCGCCGCGCCGCTCGCCGTCGGGTTCGTCCTCGGCACCGAGGCGCTCGGCGGTCTGCTCGTGGGTTCGCTCTCATCCGGGTTCCTCCTCGCCGTCACGATGGCGAACGCCGGTGGATCCTGGGACAACGCAAAGAAGTACATCGAACAGGGCCACCTCGGCGGCAAGGGCTCCCCGGCCCACAAGGCGGCGGTCGTCGGCGACACCGTGGGCGACCCCTTCAAGGACACGTCGGGACCTGCCATCAACATTCTCTTAAAGTTGATGTCCATGGTCGCGCTGGTCTTTGCGCCGCTGATCCTGGTCGTCTAAACCCCACCTTTTTTTCTTCCAACCGTGCCCTGTTTCGGAGAGCGGCATCCTGGCTGAGCCCATACCTTCATCCCGCCGCGCGGACAATGCTATCCTGTGAGCGCAGGATCGGGAGGTGGAAAACGGCATGCTCCGCATCTATCGAACGATTGAGGGGGCCCCGGCCCCCCGCACGGAAGAGACGGGCCGGTTCGAGCCCGGCTCCTGGGTCTCCCTGATCGACCCGTCCGTCGAGGAGATCGAGAGGGTCGCGACGGAGCTCTCCGTCCCGGGTGATTACCTCCGGGCGGCGCTCGACGAGGAGGAGCGCCCGCGGACCGAGACCGAGAACGGCGTCACCCTGATCGTCATCGATATCCCGATGCCATATCCAGAGCAGACAATCCTCTACACGACGATGCCGCTCGGCATCATCGTTGCGCCTGATACCATCGTCACCGTCTGCCTCCGCGAGAACCCGATCCTCCAGGACTTCACGAGCGGCCGGGTGAAGCTCTTCTACACCTTCAAGAAGACCCGGTTCGTCCTGCAGATCCTTTTTCGGAACGCATCCTACTTCCTCCAGTACCTGCGCCAGATCGAGCGGATCTCCGACCGGATCGGGGCCGAACTGAACCAGTCGATGCGGAATCGCGAGCTGATCCAGTTGATGAACTTAAAAAAGAGCCTGGTCTACTTCTCGACGTCGCTTCGGAGCAACCAGATCGTCCTCGACAAGACCCTGACGTTCCAGCCGCTCCGGCTGTACGCGGACGACGCCGACCTCCTTGAGGACGTCATCATCGAGAACAAGCAGGCTATCGAGATGGCGAACACCTACTCAACGATCCTCTCGGAGACTATGGACGCCTTCGCCTCGATCATCTCAAACAACTTCAACAACATCTTGAAGCTCCTCACCTCGATAACCATCATCCTCGCGATCCCGACGATGATCGCGAGTTTCCTCGGGATGAACGTCCCGGTCCCGCTCCAGGACAACCCGAACGGGTTCCTGATCATCCTGGTCCTCTCCCTGATCGTCTCCTCGCTCCTCGCGGTGGCCATCAACCGGAAGGGCTGGCTATAACGCCCCTCGCGGGGAGGAGGCCGGACCGCCGTTCTCTCCCTCGCACCGCCGCATGTGAAAAGATCGCCACAGGGGGCCCGGCATCCAGGCGGGGCAACTGCACCACTTTCCGGGTCACCGCAACGTTAATTACTCAATCTTACATTATTGATCATGTAGAATCTACACGATTGATCGTGTATATCTGGGGGGACGGCCAGGCGGAAAGAGCCCGGATCGACTGGCCCCCGGCGGAGCCGGCACCGATTGCCGACAGCCGCATGTACGGCAGCACGACCACGGACCCCGGCCATGACGGTCGGCGGACCCGGAAGATCATCCCGCTTTTGCGCGGCATCGGACCCATACGGGTCCCGACCGGGGCAATCCGGCATGATTAATCATGTTAAAAGAGGTACAATGGAACAGACGTTCGCCGTGAAACTGGAGGGGAAGCGTTACACCCCCAACCCACGGTGCAGGGCGACTGCCTGGGTGCCGGACTATACGCAGGCATACCAGGAGTTCGCGCACGACCCGGAGGGATTCTGGGACCGGATAGCCCGTGAGCTCGCCTGGTTCAAGCCCTGGGACCGGGTCAGGGAGTGGAACTACCCCTACGCAAGGTGGTTTGTCGACGCGAAGTTAAACATCACCCACAACTGCCTGGACCGCCACGTGGCGGGTGACCGGAAGGAGAAGCCGGCAATCGTCTGGCACGGTGAGGGGGGCGAGAAGCGGACCTTCTCCTACGAGGACCTCCACCGTGAGGTGATGCGGTTTGCAAACGGCTTGAAGTCCCTCGGTGTCGGGAAAGGCGACCGGGTCTGCATCTACATGCCGCTCGTCCCCGAGCAGGTCGTCGCGATGCTCGCCTGCGCCCGGATCGGGGCCGTCCACTCCGTCGTCTTCGGCGGATTCGGGCCCGATGCGCTCGCGATGCGGATCAACGACGCGGGAGCGAAGGTCCTGGTCACCGCGGACGTCGGCTACCGGCGGGGGAAGACCGTCCCGCTCCGGGAGATCGCGAGAGAGGCGCTCGACCGCGCACCATCCGTCGAACGGGTCGTCGTTCTCAGGCGGGAGAGCCCGGCCGTCGAACTCGACCCGGCACGGGAGGTCGACTACGCAGCCCTCACGGCAGAGGCCGCACCGGACTGCCCGGCGGAGGTGATGGATGCGGAGGACCCGCTCTTCATCCTCTACACGAGCGGCTCGACCGGGGCGCCGAAAGGGATCGTGCACACCTGCGGGGGCTACATGGTCGGGACCTACTACACGATGAAGCATGTCTTCGACGTCAAGGAGAACGACGTCTTCTGGTGCACCGCCGACCCCGGCTGGATCACCGGGCACAGCTACGTCGTCTACGGCCCGCTCGCCGTCGGCACGACCGTCGTCATCGCCGAAGGGACGCCCGACTACCCGGACCCCGGCGCCTACTGGCGGCTGGTCCAGGACCTCGGGGTGACGATCTTCTACACGGCCCCGACCGCCATCCGGATGTTCATGCGCTACGGCGATGAGTGGCCGGCGAAGTACGATCTCTCGACGCTGCGGGTCCTCGGCTCCGTCGGTGAGCCGCTCAACCCGGAGGCGTTCGAGTGGTACTACCACCGGATCGGCGGCGGGCGGTGCCCGATCGTGGATACCTGGTGGCAGACCGAGACCGGGATGCACATGATCACGACGATGGTCGGGGAGCCGATGAAGCCCGGGTTTGCCGGGAAACCGATCCCGGGCGCCGTCGTGGACGTCGTCGACAGGACGGGCGCCCCGGTCCCGCCGGGAACCGGGGGGTTCCTGGTCATCAAAGAGCCCTGGCCCTCGATGCTCCGGACGGTTCACAGGAACGACGAGCGTTACCGCACCTACTGGGAGACCATCCCCGGCTGCTACACCGCAGGCGACCTCGCGGTGAAGGATGATGAGGGCTACATCATGGTCATCGGGCGGGCCGACGACCTGATCGTCGTCGCCGGGCACAACATCGGGACCGCGGAGGTCGAGAGTGCGCTCGTCTCCCACGAGGCTGTCGCGGAAGCCGCCGTCATCGGGAAGCCCGATGCCCTGAAGGGGAACGTCATCAAGGCCTTCGTCACCCTCCGCGTCGGGGCGAGTCCCGGCGACAGCCTCACCGAGGACCTCGCGAACCACGTCAGAAAGAGCCTCGGCCCCGTCGCGGTGCCGGCCGAGATCGAGTATATGGACAGGCTCCCCAAGACCCGGAGCGGCAAGATCATGCGCCGGGTCCTGAAAGCCCGCGAGCTCGGCATGGATCCGGGCGACATATCCACCCTGGAGGAGTAGAGTCCCATGCCGGACGCAGCGAGAGTCTTCGGGCTGCCCGCGGAGAAGGGGAGGTGGGGGCTTGTCGCCCTCGGCCTCCTCATCAACCTCTGTCTCGGGAGCATCTACTCCTGGAGCGTCTTTGTCGCGCCGCTTGCCGCGCACTTCACGGAGGCGCTCGGCCGGGAGGTGACGGCCGGGGAGGTCCTCCTCCCGTTCTCGGTCTTCCTCGCCTTCTTCGCGATAGCGATGCCGCTCGCCGGAAAGTACATCGAGCGCTACGGACCGCGGACGGTGACGGCCGTCGGCGGGCTCCTCACCGGCCTCGGGTGGCTGCTCGCCTCGACGGCGACGTCTGTCGAGGCACTCTACGTCGTCTACGGGGTGATCGGCGGGCTCGGCGTCGGCATTGCCTACGGGGCGCCGGTCGCCGTCGCGGCCCGGTGGTTCCCGGACCGGCGGGGGCTCGCGGTCGGGCTTGCCCTGCTCGGCTTCGGGTTCTCGGCCTTCGTCACCGCGAACGCGGCAGGTGCCCTGATCGCCGCCTACGGCGTGATGGCGACCTTCCGGATCTTCGGGGTCGCGCTCATCGCCGTGCTGCTCCTCGCCGCCCTCCCGCTCCGGTTCCCGCCGGCGGGCTGGCAGCCGCCGGGATGGACCCCTCCCGCACCGGGGATCGGGACGGCCCCGGTCTGCGAGTGCGACCGGAGGGCGATGCTCCGGACAGGGACGTTCTACGGGCTCTTCGCCTGCTACTTCATCGGCTGCCTTGCGGGGCTCACCGCGATCTCGATCGCAAAGCCGGTCGGGACCGAGGTCGCCGGGGTGGATGCGGGGCTCGCGACGCTCCTCGTCGGGTTCTTCGCCGTCTTCAACGGGCTCGGAAGGCCCGGGTTCGGGAGCCTCACCGACCGGATAACCCCGCAGAAGACGGCGATGCTGACGTTTGCGCTGATCGCGGCGGCATCCCTGCTGATGTGGCTCGCGCCGGGGGTGCCGGTCTACGTCGTCGCCTTCGCCGTCCTCTGGGGCTGCCTTGGAGGGTGGCTTGCGATCGCGCCGGCGGCGACGGCGTCCTACTTCGGGACGTGCGACTACCCGCGCTGCTACGGGGTCGTCTTCCTCGCTTACGGTGCGGGCGCCATCGTCGGGCCGCAGCTTGCCGGGTTCGTCCGGGAAGCGACCGGGACCTACCTCGGCATCTTCCCGCTCGTCGCGGCTCTCGCCGCGGTGGGGTTCGCCGCCGCCTGGCTCCTGATGCGGCCGCCGGCAGTTGCCCCGGGGAGTGCACCCCTGCCGGGATCGGCGGTGGAAGATTAAGAGTGATGGACTCTGGAGAATCTCTCCGCTAAGGATCGAGTCCCCTCCAGAATATGTGATGTAGCCTCACGCGAAGAGCGCGAAGCCGCGAAGAGGAGGTACCCTCCACGACGCACCGAACTTCGCGTCCTTCGCGGCTTCGCGTGAGTTATTTAGAATAATTAATGACGATAGGGCATTCTCTGGAGATTGTGTGAAACGTTCAACGGAGAGAACGGTTACACCCTCTCCGTGAGCCCCAGCCGCCGGAGCACCCCGGCGGCTGCCTCCATCCCCCCGTCCAGGTAGACGGCGCCGACGAGCGCCTCCAGGCACTCGGCGAGGACCCGGCCGGAGGTCCAGACCCTCTGGGCGGCCTCCCCTTTTCCCCAGCGGACGTAGTCGGCGAGGTCGAGGTCTTCCGCGAGCCCCCGGAGCCGGGTCATGTTCACCAGGTTCACCTTCCGATTGGTGATCGCGCCCTTGTCGTGCGCCCCGCCCAGGACCACCGCCTCCACGACCGCGACGTTGATGACCGCATCGCCGAGGGTGGCGAGGGCGTCCATGTGGGCCTCCGGGGGAAGGCCGGCCTCCAGGGTGTAGGCGAGGCGGGTCAGCGCCCGCTCGAGAAGTTCCCGGTTCGTAAAGGCGTAGCCGATCCGCGCCTCGATCCCGGCCGGGTCCCGGCGGTTCATAAAAAAGGGTTACTCCAGGACTTCGGCCTTCTCGATCCGGACGGGGACCTTGGGCTTGTCCGCGGAGTTCGTCGCGACCTTCCCGATCTTGTCGACGACGTCCATCCCCTCGACCACCTCGCCGAAGACCGGGTGGGCGCTCGGCGTCTGAGGGTTGTCCCAGTCGAGGTAGGTGTTGTCGACCAGGTTGATGAAGAACTGGCTTCCGCCGGAGTTCGGGCGGCCGGTGTTCGCCATCGCGATCGTGCCCCGGCGGTTCGAGCGGCCCTTCACGAACTCGTCGGTGATGGTGTAGCCCGGCCCGCCGGTCCCGGTGCCGGTCGGGTCGCCGCCCTGGATCATGAACCGGGGGATGACCCGGTGGAAGATCGTCCCGTCGTAGAACCCGGATTTCGCGAGTTTTGCAAAGTTACCTGCGGTCACCGGCATGTCGTCGTAGAGCCGGATCGTGATATCGCCCATGGTCGTGTGGAGCACGACCTTCTTTCCGTTCGCTTCTGCCATAGGCATAACTCCGTATGGTATTATCCCGCTTTGCTACTTATACTGCGTGACGCGGGCATCACTTCCGGACGCTCGCCCTTCTTTTCGGGAGACGGAGGCGCCGGAACCCGCCAGGAGGGGCCGGCGGCCTCACGCCACTTCCCGGTCCGGGGCCGCGCTTCGTCAATATGATGTCATAAACACAAGAGAGAAGTAAACCATTATTAATCAGCTGCGTGTATCTATTACCATGTACCCCGGAGCGCACCTGCCGTCGATCACCCGTTATCCGGGCCGGCTCACGCCGGCATCCGCCCTTCCGCTCACCGGAGGCCCTGCACGATGAACAACCGGGCACCGGTCTTCATCATCACCGGGGGGCAGGGCCAGTGCAAGACGACGTTCCTGCACCTGGTCCTCGGGCTCACCGTCGGGCTGCACGTCCGCGTCCGGGGAGTTATTGCGCCCGGCCACATGCGTGACGGGCGGAGGTCCGGGTTCACCCTGGTCGACCTCGCCACCGGCAGGCACGAGGAACTCTGCTCGATCGACCCCGACCCGCGGTGCGAGCTCCACGGCCGGTTCTACTTCCGCCCCGAAGGGCTCGCGTTCGGCCGCAGGGCGCTCGCGCCGCCGGACCCCCACGAGACCGACCTGGTGGTCATCGATGAGGTGGGGAGATTCGAGCTCCAGGGTGCGGTCTGGGCGGAGCAGCTCGATCAGCTGCTCAGACACCCGCACCCGCCGATGGTCTGGACCGTCCGGCGCCGGCTCCTCGATACGGTCGTCGAGCGCTGGAACCTGACGAACCCCGTGGTGGTGGATGTCGGGGCCGCGAGCGTGATGGCGACGGCGGACGCCGTGATGGAGTCCATCTGGGAATGGCGGGAGGCACAGACGTTCTCCACGGCCCGGGCGACCCCCTTCCCCCGGGACCGCATCATCTGCGAGCCCCCGCTCTTCGCGGCCGCCGGAGCCTCATCTGGGGCGCCGGCAATCCTGCGGCGGCGCTACGGAACCGAGGAGTGACGGGGTCGTCACTCCGTCTCGAGCGCTTTTGCCGCTGCCCGCCCGATCAGTTCGGGCGGGATATCCTCGTACGCCTCGCCGCTGTAACGGAGCGTCCGGCACTCCGCCCCTTCTCCACACTCCTCGCCGCAGGAGGAGCAGGAGGAGCAGGCGGCACAGGACGTGGCGGTCACCTCGACCCCCTCCAGAAGCTCTTCTACCGGAACCCCGTTGAAGAGGAGGCTGTCCGACTCCGCGACCGTCTCGACCATCCGGACGGCGACGCCCTCCATCTCGAGGAGCATGCGAATCTCGTCGAGAACGGCCTCGAGCGGCATCCCGGTCTCTTTGCAGGTCTCAAAGACGTTGTCAGCATCTCTTGCAGCGTGCTTCCATTCGATGACGAGTTCCCTCTTCATGGTATACTTCTCCATTGACGTCGACAGAACATCTTCCTGTCGCCTCCCCGGCAGACTCGCTGCGTGGCCCGCCGGGAGCAGGACGGAAAAACCCGGCGAGGACCACGGCATCGACCGGAGGCAGAACCGGGGGTTGTGCGCTCCGGCACACCCGGATAAAGAATCGAGGCCCGAAGTGCTCCAGATCGAGAGCCCGGGTTCTATTAGAGGATCAGGCCTCTTCCGGCCCGGACCCTTCCTTCTTCGCCTCCGCGGCGCCCCTCGAACCGCAACCGCAGCCGCAGGAGCGCTTCTTCATCTTCGAACCGAAACAGCATCCTTCGTCGTCTCTGTCGTTCTCGCCTGTCATGGTCATCTTGAGAAAAGGTTGGCGTTACCGGTGTATGAATACTCGCGTTTTAAGGTAATGGAGAAGAGCGGGGCCGGGGCCTATACCCCGAGCCCCTCTAGAAAGATCCGGTGCAGGCGAAGGTCCCCGCCGAGCTCCGGGTGGAAGGCGAACGCCATGTGCCGGCCGCTCCTGACGGCAACGATCCCCTCCGGAATCCGGGCGAGCACCTCGACGCCGGGGCCGACGTCCGTTGCCACCGGGGCCCGGATGAAGATCGCCCGGAAGGGTTCCGCAAGCCCCGCGACCTCGAGCATCGCCTCGCGGGAGTCGACCTGCCGCCCGAAGGCGTTCCGGTCGACGTGCATCGGGATGAGGGCGAGGGGCCGGACGCGGGGGTCGTCCACCCGGTCCGCGATGAGGACCATCCCGGCGCAGGTGGCGAAGATCCCGCCCTCGAACTCTGCTATCGGATCATGGAGCCCGTTCTTTCCCATCAGCCGGGAGATCGTCGTCGACTCCCCGCCCGGAATCGCGAGGGCGTCGAGGTCCGCGAGGTCCGCCGCCTTCCGGACCGGGGCGACCGATGAACCCGGCCGGTCGGCAAGCGCCTCGCAGAACGCCGTGATATGCTCGGCAACGTCGCCCTGGAGCGCGAGAACACCGACCTTAACGCCCACGGGTCTGCAACACCTCTCCTTCCTTGAGCATGTGGATATCGAGGCCCTTCATCGCATCCCCAAGGCCCCTGCTCACCTCGGCGATGACCTTCGCGTCGTCGTAGTGGTTCACGGCCTCGACGATCGCCCGGGCGGTCGCCTCGGGATTTGAGGACTTGAAGATGCCCGACCCCACAAAGACGCCGTCGGCGCCGAGCTGCATCATCAGCGCAGCGTCGGCGGGGGTCGCTATCCCGCCCGCGGAGAAGTTCACGACGGGGAGGCGGCCGAGGTTCGCGCACTCGATGACGAGCTCCGCCGGTGCCTCGATCTCACGGGCCCGGTCGACGAGCTCCTGGCTGGAGAGGCCCTTCAGGCTCCGGATCTCGCCCATGATCGCCCGCATGTGGCGGACGGCCTCGACGACGTTGCCGGTCCCGGCCTCGCCCTTCGTCCGGATCATCGCCGCTCCCTCGTTCACCCGGCGCAGGGCTTCCCCGAGGTTCCGTGCGCCGCAGACGAACGGGACTGAGAACCGGGTCTTATCGATATGGAACTGCTCATCCGCCGGGGTCAGCACCTCGCTCTCGTCGACCATGTCCACGCCGAGGGCTTCCAGGATCTGTGCCTCGACGAAGTGGCCGATCCGGGCCTTCCCCATCACCGGGATGGAGACCGCATCGATGATCTCGGCGATCTTCTGCGGGTCGGCCATGCGGGCCACGCCCCCGGCCGCTCTGATATCGGCAGGGACTCTCTCAAGCGCCATGACGGCGACAGCACCGGCCTCCTCGGCAAGCTGCGCCTGCTCTGCGTTGACCACGTCCATGATGACGCCGCCCTTCTGCATCGACGCAAAGCCGCGCTTGATCAGCTCGGTGCCAAATCTCAGTTCCTCGAGTTTCATTACTCCTAACTATAGCTCATGGACCCCAATAAAAATAGTGCGGCGATCTCAATGATCGCAAAGATGACCGTCGCCGCCCGGACCGCTCTGACGATCCCGGCGCCCCCCTCCGCGAGGGTCCGCTCCGGATCCCCGATGGTGTAGACGCCGGGCTTCTCGAGCCGTATTCCGACCCCACCGGCGATGACGGCCATCGGTATCCCCCCGTTGAACCCGGGGCGCTTCTTTCTATCCCGCCGGAGTGCAGCCCAGGCCGGCCCGAACCGCCCCTGCGCCGCAAAGTAGGCGAGCAGGATAAGGCCGGTGAGCCGGGCCGGGATGAAGTTTGCGACGTCGTCGGCACGGGCCGGGAACCACCCGAGCCGGAGCCGCTCGTCCCGGTAGCCGAGCATCGCGTCCATGGTATTGACCGCCCGGAAGGCAGCGGCCCCGGCAAGGCCGAAGAGCCCGAAGTAGAAGAGCGGGGAGATGATGCTGTCGACGAGGTTCTCGGCCATCGACTCGTAGGCGGCCGAGAGAATGTGCCCGGCATCGAGGTGCGCCGTATCCCGGCTCACCATCATCCCGACCGTCGAGCGGCCGGCATCGATGCTCTCAGCCTCAAGCGCCCGGACCACGGCGGCGACGTGCTCCTCGAGCGCCCGCCAGGCCAGGCAGGCCTTGAGGAGGAAGGGTGCGAGGATGAGGTAGAGGTACCAGGGGGCCGCAGACTGGACGAGCGCAAACGGAGCCGCGAAGAGGAACACGGTCAGAAGGGTCCCTGCAACCCCGGCCGCCCGCTGGATACCGGGCGGGTAGCGGGCCGGGACCCCCCACCATCCGATGAACCGGCCGAGGACCGCCACCGGGTGATACCGGGAGTGGGGGTCCCCGATCAGGCGGTCCACCAGCAGCGACGCGGCGACTACGACCGCTGCCGCAGCCATGTGAGAAGAACCCCGATGAGCAGCGCCGCAAATGCAGCGGCGTTCAGGATATCGATCCTCAACGCGAGCCAGAGGCCGTAGAGGACCAGGGCGACGGCGACGGGGGCGAGGACGGCGACGGGGGGCAGCTGCGGGAGCGTTATTGCCGGGAGGGCCGGGCCGGCGGAGACCGGCCCCGCAGCTTCAGGCTCCGGGGCTGCCCGCTCCCTGACGACGACCCGGAACTGCGCTTTCTTCGCGCCGTATCCCGCGATGACCTCCACGTTGAAGATCCCGGGGTGGGCGTTCTCCCGGATCGGGATATGGAACTCCTCGCTCTCGTCCACGTAGAGATTCTCGTGGAAGAAGCCGGTAAAGGGGGAGGAGTTTGAGGAGGCGAGGGTGATATGGAGCGGGGAGCCGTGGTTGACGATCCTGAGCACAAGATCGCTCCCCGCCGCCGCCTCTACCTCCTGCGGGACCTCGATGGCGTTGATCCCCCGCCTGTTGAGGTGAATCTCCGACATCGGCCGGATCAGTCCTCGCAGGCGGTCTGGGGGAGGAGATTCGGGATGCCTTCGCTGATGGGGTAATCGACGCAGCACGCGGCGCACCGGAGGGTCCCCTCCAGAACCTCATCGCCGCTCTCCTCGGCGACGGTGAGGGTAAGGTCGCCCTTGCAGACCGGGCAGCAGAGGATCTCCATGAGGTTCTTTCTCATAACTCTCCCCGCAGGTCGATGATCTGGGACATCTCGGGGCCGGTCGAGATCAGGGTGACGGGCTTGCCGATGTCCTTCTCGGCCTGGGCGATGAAATCCTTCGCCTTCTTGCTCAGCTGGCCGTAGTCTGTCGCGCCGAAGCAGGCCGGGTCGATCCGGTCGATCCCGGTGATCGCCGCCTGCGTGCAGCCGTTGATCATCGCCGAGTAGCGGGCCATCTTCCCGTCCCAGGTGCCAATGCGGCGCTGGCGGTGGGTGACGGTCCCGAACTCCTCGATACCGAGCTCGTGCGACCGCTCCATCGTCATCTCGGTGGAGAAGGGACCCTCGCCGACCCGGGTCGGGTAGGCCTTGAAGACGACGATGACGTCGTCGATCCGGGTCGGGCCGACGCCGTTGTCCGCGGCGATCTGCGAGGCGGAGGTGTCCTTGCTCGTCACGAACGGGTAGGTCCCGAAGTAGAGGGAGATACCGAAGCCCTGGGTTCCCTCGAGGAGGACCACCTCGTCGTTATCGATAGCGCGGTTGACGTCCTCGGCGACATCGGTGATATACTCCGCAAGTTCCGGGACGTCTTTTGCCTGCCGGGAAGTCCGGAGGACGCGGTCGGAGTTTGCCGGCCCGCACCCGGTCCCGGTGCTCCCGATCTTCTTGCTGAGATGCTCGCTCCCCTTATCCCGGGCGATATGCTCCTCTTCAATGATGCCGCACCGCCCGTCGACGAAGATCCTGCCCCTGACCCCGAGCAGGTCGACTTCCCGCAGGAAGACGCGCGGGTCGACGAGCACGCCGCTCCCGACCATGAGGGCGGCTTCCGGATAAACAAACCCCGAGGGGACCATCCTGACACCGTATTCTTTCTCCCCGATGCGGACGGTGTGCCCGGCGTTCGGGCCGACGCCGCCGCGGGAGATGATGGATGGCCTGTCCTGATGGGCGACATGCGCCACGATCTTTCCTTTTCCCTCGTCACCAAAGAACCCGCCGACGATAATAGTACAACTCATTGTTCTATCAAGTAGGATGGAGCGATACATACTGATAAACGTTACAATGCGACACCGGGAGAAACGGTCTGCCGTTTATAGGCAGCACGCCTCCGGGCCACTCTTTATGCGCGCTCAAGGGCGCTGTGCGCCCCCAAAAGGCCTCCGAGGGGGCTTTTCGGGCCGGGTCCGGCGACCTGCCCGAGAGGCAGAGAACCGGAGGATCTCCCGGTTCACTCCTGTTATGCGCAAATTTAGGACCCTGAGCGCCGGAGAGCCATCGTATATCAATCTTCGCGGCCGGAGACGATCTCAGATCCGGTTACCGCCGGGATCTGAACCCCTTTATTTCCACTGGAAACTTCATCTCATAGAGATTCCGGGCCACCACATTGAGTTTTTTCCCCGGAGGGGCATGGTGAACAAGAGAGGGATTATTCCACCTGAGCGCAGATGCGAACCCGGCGATCTATCCGGGTTTCGATGGATGGAATGCAAATTTGAGGTACCGGATCGACGGGATGGTGGCCGTCCGGAAACCCTGAATAAATCCACATCTCCAGTGGAAATAAAGGGGTTCTCCGACCGTCGTTCTGCCGTCGGACACCAGACTATCGGCCGCATATGCAGGGAGTGGGTTCAAAAAGGTTTTGATTTTGATCCACAACGGATCGCAGAGGTCCCCTTATTTCAGCGACTCGAGGAAGGTCCCCATACGTGAGAGAGCTTCCTTGAGACTGTCGCGCGAGACCGCATACGCGCACCGGACGTGCCCGGCGCCGGAGGGGCCGAGGACGCTTCCGGGGACGACCGCGACGTGCTGCTCCCGGAGGAGTGTCTCGGCGAACTCGACGTCGGTCATGCCGGTGCTCTCCACTGAGGGGAAGGCGTAGAACGCGCCCTTCGGGAGGTGGCAGGCAAGGCCGAGTTTGTTCAGCCCATCGACGAAGAGGTTCCGCCGGAGGCGGTACTCCCGGACCATGGCGTCTTTCTCGGCCTCTCCGTTCCGGAGGGCCTCGTATGCCGCGATCTGGCCCATGACCGGGGCGCAGAGCGCCACGTACTGGTGGATCTTCAGGGCCGCCGCCGCGATCTCGGCCGGAGCGCAGAGGTAGCCGATCCGCCACCCGGTCATGGCGAAGGCCTTCGAGAAGCCGTTCAAGGTGATCGTCCTCTCGAAGAGCTCCGGGAGTTTCGCCGGCGAGAAGTGGCTGCCGTCGTAGGTGAGCTCCCCGTACACCTCGTCGCTGATGAGCAGGAGGTCGTGGTCGACCAGGATGTCGGCGATGCCGCGCCAGTCGGCCTCCTGCATCACCCCGCCGGTCGGGTTGTTCGGGAAGTTTGCGATCAGGGCCTTCGTCCTGGGCGTAATGCTCTCTGCAAGTGCGTCGGGCGTCAGCCGGAACTCGTCCTCCGCCCGGCAGGGGACGGTGACCGGGACGCCGCCGGCAAGCGAGACGCAGGGGGTATAGGAGACGTAGCAGGGCTCCGCGACCAGGATCTCGTCGCCGGGGTCCGTGACGGCCCGGATGGCGATGTCGGCCGCTTCCGAGACGCCGCAGGTGACGATGATCTCGTCCTCGGGGCTGTAGCGGGTGCCGAACCCGGCATCGAGGTAGCGGCTGATGGCGCCGCGGAGCTGGGGCGTCCCCTTGTTCGATGTGTAGGCGGTCGACCCCTGCTCGATGGAGTAGATGGATGCCTCGCAGACGCACCAGGGGGTCACGAAGTCCGGCTCGCCGACACCCAGGGAGATGACGTCCTCCATGGTCTGGGCGATATCAAAGAACCTCCGGATACCCGACGGGGGTATGGCGCGGGCCCGGGCCGAGACGAAATCCCTCACGCTCTTCACCTCAGAACGAGTAGGGGAGACGCTCGACACCCTCGCGCTCGACGAAGGTGGTGCCGTTCTCCTTGTAGGTCTTCATGATGATATGCGTCGCCGTCTCACGGATCCGGTCCATCGGGGCGATCTGCTCGGCGACGAACCGGGCGATCTCGTGCATGCTCGGCCCGGTCACCAGGAGCTGGAGGTCGTAGGCCCCCGTCATCAGCCGGAGCGACCGGACCTGCGGGAACCGCGAGATCCGCTCGGCGATACGGTCGTAGCCGAAGTCGCGCTCGGGCGAGACTTTGAGCTCGATCACCGCGGCGACGTTCCCGTTGCCGGCCTGCTCCCAGTCGATGACCGCACCGTAGCGGCGGATGGCGCCGGTGGTTTCCAGCCTGCCGATCCGGTCTCTCACGTCCTGCTCGCTCACCTCGGCCAGCACCGCGAGTTCACTTATCGGGGTGCGGCAGTTCTCCTCCAGAAGCTGGAGGAGGATACGATCCTTCTCGTCCATAGTTTCACCTGAACATTGCTCTTAAACGGTTGGTGTCGAGTTGCTTGAGTCTCTGGTCGTCGAGCCTCGGGTCGCGCGTGACGACCTCCTCGATCTTGCTCGTCGTCGCGTCGAACCACATCTCCTTTGTCCGGCCGTAGCGGCCGCGCGAGACGACCCGGGTGTTGATGACGCCGAGCATGTTGAGCTCGGAGATGAGGTCCGTGATCCGGCGGTGCGTCAGGACGTCGAGGTCGATGATCCGGGCGATCTCCCGGTAGACTATCGTGACCTCCCCGCTCGTGAAGATCCTCTTGCCCATCTGCTCGAGGATCAGCATCGCGTAGAGGACCGCCTTGCTCTGGGTCGGGAGGGTGGAGACGCACTCCACCATGCTGTCGGTCTCGATCTTCTCCTGGGCCATCCGGACGTGCTTCTCGGTCACGCCCGCGGCGTTCTCGCGGTCCGCAAGCTCCCCCGATACCCGGAGGAGGTCGAGCGCCCGCCGGGCGTCGCCGTGCTCCTGGGCCGCGAGGGCTGCGCAGAGCGGGATGACCGTCTCGTCGAGCGCCCCCTCGATGAACGCGATCTCGGCCCTCTGCTTGAGGATGTCGCAGAGTTGCGGGGCGTTGTAGGGGGGAAAGACGATCTCCTCCTCGGAGAGCGAGGAGAGGACCCGGGGGTCCAGGAAGTCGGTGAACCGGAGGTCGTTTGAGATCCCGATGATGCTGACCTTCGCGAACTTCAGGTCGGAGTTGATCCGGGTGAGGTTGTAGAGGGTGTCATCGCCGCTCTTCTTGACGAGCTTGTCGATCTCGTCGAGGATGATGACCATGACCCCGCCGCTGTTCTCGAGCTGGTTCTTGAGCTCCATGTAGACCTGGTCGGTCGGCCACCCGGTCATCGGGATGTGGTTCCTCGTGCTGTCGCTCGCGTGCGCATCGGCGTCGTCGAGACAGTTCGCGATCTGGGCGAGCACCCGGTACTGGGTGTCGATCACCTCGCAGTTGAGGTGGACGATCCGGCACTTTGTCCCGGCAAGCGTACTGGCGCTCTCGAGCTCCGTCCCCACGTATCGGACCGATGCCGTCTTCCCCGTCCCGGTCTTGCCGTAGATGAGGATGTTCGACGGGGTCTCGTTCGTGAGAGCAGGGGCAAGGATAGAGGCGAGTTCGTCGATCTGCGGTTTCCGGTGAGGAAGGATCTGAGGACGATAACTGTGACGCAACACTTCCCTGTTCTTAAATATACGTCTATTGGTGAGGTATTTTTTGAAGAGGCCCATTGGATTCGTTTTATCGTCCGACATGATGTCACCGGAGGGGGTTTCCCGGACAGGAGAATTTCGTGTCAGGGACCCTTAATATGATCGTTTTCGTGACTGATAACCCCTTCGTTTCCAGTGGAACCTGTATGCCGCGGGTTGGAGGCAGAATACTCGTGAGATACCCGGGACGGCGGAAGAACCCGGGGGAGGGGAGGGGGTGATGGACCGGGAGCACCCCGACCCCTTTGTTTCGTGTGGAGACTGATGGAGATACCACGTTGTGGTATCATCCAATCAAAGGTGATGGAGATAGTCATGTGTACCTCTGAAACTCAAGATATATAATTTTGTCGTAGAAGTACAGAAGGAGAAGAAAAACGAGGAGAGCCCGATAAAGGAAGAACCAGGCGGTTAAAAGGGAGGGCCAGGCAAGGAAGGTAGTAACAGGAACAGAAAAGAGGAAGAACGGGAGAGGGAGAATACAGGTAAAAAAGAGGGAGAACGCGGGTACGAGGAGGCAAAATGGGAGGGTAAAAGGGTGACGGTAAGAGGTAAGACGAAGAGACGACAGGAGAAGGTGAGCGAGTGACGGTTGAGGGGGTAAAACGAAGGGACACCGGGAGAAGATGAGAGTGAGACAATGAGAGGATGAACGGAGAGATACCAGGAGATAATGAGAGAGTGGCAGTGAGAGAATGAATGAAGAGATACCAGGAGAAGATGAGAGAGAGACAGTGAGAGAATGAAACAAAAAACACCAGAATGAAGGTGAGAGCAGAAACGAAGAGCCGGCAGGAGAGGAAGATGGGAAAAGACCGGGTCCGGAAACGGCAGGGCAGGGAAAACTATCAGTTCAGCCGGTTGTCTCCCGGGCATTCCCGGTATGTAGAGCCGGCTCCCTGAGAGGATGCAGACCGGCCTCTTCCGGGAGCCCGGTCCTGTCCCGGGTTGAGACCCGGCCTCCTCCCGGACAGTGTTCATCTCTCCTGGATCTGGATCGGCTCCCGGACCGAACACCTGCGCTCTCGTGATAGGGGCTCTCTTCAACTCCTCCGTCACCCTTGAGATGACCTCCGATCATCGGAATCTCGAGTCCCTTTCAATCACCCCCGCTCTCTCTCACCCTCGCCCCCGGGCCTTCATAGCCATCCGCCAACCCCGACTCCTCGTGACTTCAGGCTCCTCTTCAACCGTCCCGCGACCTCGACCTCTCGTGACCCCGGGTCCCTCTTCAACCGTTCCATGACCTCAGCCTCTCGTGACCCCGGAGCCCCCCTTCAACCGTCCCGGAGGCCCCTCTTCTCCTGAAAAGCAGGGATCCCTCTCTCCTCCCTGACTCTCTCCTTCGCCCTCTTCCGGAGGCCCAGCATCCCCTTTATCCCATTTACTGCCCTCTCCTCCGCCGGATGGTCCCGGTCCTCCTCGACCCCTCCTCACCCCTTCCCCCGTGAGGGACCATTACATTTCCAGTCGAAACAAAGGGGTCAGGGTTATCCCCCCTCCTGCCGGGGGATACAAAGAAGTAAAATACGCGGTACAGGAGTACCGGGAGACTCAATGGAGAACAACCATCTTAAACCCCTCACTGTGACCGGCGCCGTGATTACGGTCTCATCGAGCCGGAAACCCGAGACCGACACCAGCGGAAAGACACTCATCGACCTTCTCTCGGCCGCCGGGATCGGGGTGGCCCATTACGCGATCGTCCCCGACGATATCGAGCGGATCCGGTCCGAGGTCCGCCTCGCGCTTTCGCGTGCAAACTGTATCATCGTCACCGGCGGCACCGGGCTCACCCCCGACGACGTCACCATCGAGGCGGTCGCGCCGCTGCTCGAGAAGACGATCGACGGGTTCGGGGAACTCTTCCGCCTCAAAAGTTACGAAGAGATCGGGACCGCCGCGATCCTCTCGCGGGCGATCGCCGGGGTCGTCGGCGGCAGGGTGGTCTTCTGTACGCCGGGATCGACGAAGGCCGTCACCCTCGCCGCACGGGATATCATCATCCCTGAGGTCCGGCACATCCTGACCCACGCCGGGGCGGGTCAGCGGTAGACGTCGAGGAGCGCCACCCGCTCGAGGACCAGGTCGCGGATCCGGTCCTCACCGACCACGGCGATCTCGCCGTCCGTGATCGCAAAGAGGTCTTTGAGGCGCTCCCGCTTCGCGGGACCGATCGCCTCCCAGTCCTCGTCGACGAAGGTCACGAGCCCGGCAAGCCGGTCGCGGGCGCCGGGCGCCGGCGGGCAGACCACGATATACGAGCGGTTCTCCCCCGGGTGGATCCCGAAGGACGAGCCCACCTGGCACTGGCGGGACCCCGCGGCGTAGAGGAGGGTCTCCATCTCAAACGAGTTCGCGATCGGCTCCCCACCCTCCCAGGACCGCCGGGCGTGCCGGATGGCCGCCTCCACGTGCTCGCGGCCCGCGAGGCGGTCGGCGTCGAGGAGGATGATACGGGTCCTGAACGCATCGGCGATCTTCCGCACCTCTTTGAGGAAACGGACGTTGTCACCGACGGTGACGACCGCCTGGTAGATATCGCACGCTGTTTCTGTCACTCTTTCCAACTCGCTCTCTCTATCACTCTTATCCGAACCGGAAGAGGGTCGACTGCTCCTCGCCGACATCCCCGACCTCCTCCCGCGTCCCCTCAACCTGCTCGAAGATCCGGGCGGCGATCCCCTGGCCGAGGATCTTTCCGACCTTCTCCGGGCCCGCGGCGCGGAGCGCCTCGACTGAGTCGATACCGTTGTTGAAGAGCCGGCGGGCCCGGACCCGGCCGATCCCCCTGATCCTGATGAGGGGCAGGAGCTCCTTCTTGATGCCGTGCTTGGCCCGGAGTTCCATCTCCTCGATCGGCCGCGCCAGGTGCGGGGCAAAGAGGCCTGCGAGGTGCCGGGCCCCGTGGACCAGCCAGGCGACGCTCTCCACCATCCCGTAGACGTCGCCGGGCCCGACGCTGTAGCGCTCGCAGATTGTGTCCTCCCCTATCTCGTCGGCCCAGTCCGCGAGGAGGAGGGCGGTCTTGAGGCTCCGGTCGAACCCCTCGCCCGCGTCCCAGGGGATCTCCATCCAGAGGTCGTCGCGATGGTCGGCGAGGAACCGGTCGAGGAGGTACATGTCGTCCCGCCGCACAAAGAGCGTCGGCATGTCGGGCGTCGAGCAGAGGAGGTGGAGGAGCCCGATGTCCGTGTACTCCTTTCGGCCGAGGCCGATCATCGCCTTCACGATCACCTCGGCGCTCCGGGGGTCGATGTAGAGCCGCGAGACGAGCGAGCCGTACTCCGTCGGCTCGAGCCACTCCCCCACCTCGGTGATCATCTCCGCTTCGCGCAGGAACTCAAGCGCCCTCTGGACCACGCGTTTCAGCGCGAGGGGGCTCTCCCCCTGGTGGGCGTAGAACGTCCCGTCCATGAACCCCATGACCTCGCCCGTCTCGCGGGCGAACCCCGTCGCGATGAGGGAGAGGATGTGGGTGCAGAGGACCGCCTCGTCCGCGCACCGGCTCCGGACGTCTTCCGCCTCCGCCTCGATGTAGCAGGCGAAGAGTTCGTCGACCATCTCCTCGGACTTCGCGATCAGGACCGCCTCGCCGTAGGGGTCCAGGTGCGGCCGCCCGGCCCGCCCGGCCATCTGCCGGTACTCGCGAACCGGGATCGGGAGCATCCCCTCCCCGGCGCTGAACCGGAGGTAGTCGCGGACGATCACCCGCCGGGCCGGGAGGTTTAAGCCCGCCGCGAGCGTCGGGGTGGAGGCGATCGTCTTGATATGTCCCTCCCGGAACCCCGCTTCAACGATCTGCCGCTCCTCCCGCGCGAGCCCCGCGTGGTGGAACGCCGCACCCTGCGCGACACAGGCGGCAAGCGTCCGCCCCATCTCGGTTGCGGCGTTCGAGCGGAGTCTGTCGGCGTAGCCGGCGAGGACGGGGTTTGCGAGCTTCAGCCCGGATGCTGCGCGTTTTGCGAACGCCTCGGCGTTCTTTCTCGAACTGACGAAGACCAGGCACTGCCCCCCCTCCGCCACCGTGTCGAGGACGAGGTCCAGGTCCTCGTACTTGCTCCGGCGCTCGACCTCGCGGTCGCGGTCGGCAAACCGGATGCAGTCCTGGAAGAAGACCCCCTCCCGAAGGTCGACCGGGCGCCAGTCGCTCTCGACGAGCTCGGCATCGAGCCACCCGGCGAGGTCCCGCGGGTTCCCGATCGTCGCGGAGAGTCCGATGATCTGGATCTCGGGGTTCTTGTGGCGGAGCTTCGCGATCACCATCTCGAGCGTCGCCCCCCGCGAGGGGTCGTCGATCAGGTGGACCTCGTCGAGGACGAGCAGACTGATCTCGGCAAGCCACGGCGTCCGGTTCCGCAGCAGCGAGTCGACCTTCTCGCTCGTCGCGACGATGATATCGTTTCTCCCCAGGTAGTCGTCCCGCCGGTCGAAGTCGCCGGTGGCGATCCCGACCCGGAGGCCTTTCTCCGAGAACTCCTCGAACTTCTCGCTCGCGAGCGCCCGCAGGGGGACGATGTAGAGGCATTTGCCTCCCCTCGCCACCTGGTGGTGCATCGCCATCTCGGCGACCAGGGTCTTGCCGCTCGCGGTCGGGATGGCGATGAGAAGATTCTTCCCCGAGAAAAGCCCTGCTTCGACGCAGGCGGCCTGCGGCGGGTAGAGTTCCGTGATCCCGCGGCGGGCATAGCCGGCCGCGAGATCGGGCGGGATCGGGAGGCCGGCTATCTCCATGTATACCCCTTCATTTCCAGTGCAACCTGTGTATTCCGTGTATCGGCGTGGCCGGGGACGGGCCCCCCATCCCCTCCGGCCGCGTCAGGAGTAGTACTCCAGCATCGCCTGTTTGGCTTCCTTCTTCTTCCGGTCCAGGAACGCGTAGACGTGCTCGTGGGGCACGCCCTGGATCAGCATCTCGACCGCCTTCCTCGCGGTCTCGACCTGATCGGGGAGGCCGATGATCGCGACGGTCTTGCCCTGGACCGAGATCTCGGTGGAGGTCATATCCTCGATCTGGGCGCGGGATGTCCCTGCCTTGCCGATGATCCGGCCTCTGAGCCGCTCGAGCTGCCGGGTCGTGCCCGAAAGGTCGGCGAGGTCGAGGATGTCGAGCATCATGTCCTCATCCTCGAGCAGCTGGAAGGCGCGCTCCGGCGAGAACCCACGGTTGATCGCGGAGACGACGTTTGTCGCCGTCATGACGGCGACGGGGTCCTCCGCCTCGATCGTCACCATTCCCTCCTCGCTGTCGATACGGAGGCTTATTCCTGTCTTCTCTTCGATCTCGCGTTTGGTGGACCCGCTCTTGCCGATGATCACGCCGATCCTTGCGGTTGAAACTTTTATCTCCTGTGTGGTCATGATTGCACCCTTCCTCCGATCTTCAGGGCTCCTTACGTCCGGTGCCGGTGATGGCGCGAAGGACTTCTTCCTCGCCCGGCACGTCGCAGTAGCGGGAGAAATATCTATTCAGGTTCTTCACATCCCGGATCAGAAACGCGGACGCCCGCGGGTGATCCAGGGTGACCGCCTGTCCCATATCGATCAGGTATGGTTTCTCGTGGTAGAGGATATTGTATTCGGAGAGGTCGGCATGAACCAGGCGCGCTTCCTGGTAGAGCCGCTTGATGTAATCGAGGATCTCTTCATACGCCGCCCCGTAATCGTCGACTGCGGCGTTCCGGAGCTGCGGGTAGGGCACCTCGTCCTCGCCGAGAAATCCCATCAGGAGGATGTTCCGGTCGAACGCGAGAGGTTCGGGGACCGGAATTCCCACCTCATGCGCCCGGGCGAGGTTGCTGTACTCCTTCTTCGTCCAGGCGAAGATGAGGGCCTTGCGCGTCCCCCGGACGCTCGAGAACCGGCGGTCACCTGCGAGGTACTCGTTCATCGCCTTGAAGTTCGCCGTCTGGATCCGGTAGATCTTGATGGCGATCCCCTGATCGTCGCGCTCGCCGTAGAAGACGTTCGCCTCTTTCCCGGTGCTGATCGGGCCGCCGATGACCGAGATCAGCTTCTTGTGGACGAGCCTGTAGAGGGCCATGAGGGTGACCTCGTCAAAGACATCGTCCCGTACCTTCACCGCGTCGGCGTCCTTTATCCTGACGCCCATCGCCTCGATCTCGCGATCGAACTGCTCGTACTCTTCGTTGCGGCCCACGGCCGGATCACCTGTTGCAGACGTAGTCGTGAACGGGGGCGAGGATATCGATGAGATGGGCGGCGGCCGCGTTCTTCAGGTCCAGCGGATGGATCTCGCCCGCCGCGTAGGCCCGCTCGAGGTCCTCGTAGGCCGCGAACTCCCGGTCCCCGCCGAACTTCGCGGGCCGGCGGATAGCGACCGTTCCGACCCTGGGGAAGACGTGGTACTGCAGGATCTGGAGCACCGGGTTGTTCTCGACCTCGGGCGGGCAGAAGGCCTTCTTCATCTTCTGTTTGATATCCTCTTCGGAATCGGCGACCGATATGACGTTGCCTGCCGAGGACGACATCTTCTTCCCGTCGAGGCCGTTGATGATCGGCGTGTGGATGCAGACCGGCGCCGGATACCCGATTGCGGGGAGGTGTTCCCGCGCGAGCATGTGAATCTTTCGCTGGTCGATCCCGCCGACGGCGGCGTCCACGTTAAGGGTCATGATATCGACCATCTGCATGATCGGATAGACCATCTGCGAGACCGTGGGGTTGTCCATCTGCCGCCCGACCTCGTCCATGCTCCTCTTCGCCCGGTTGAGGGTGATCGCCTGCGAGAGCGTGAGGACGGCAAGCTCGTACTCCGGCGTGAGCTGGACGTCCGAGCCGAGGACGTATTTTGCGCCACGGAGGCCGAGCCCTTCGAAGCAGCGCTGGTTGTACTCGGCGGTCTCCCGGATCTCTTCCATCGTGCCTTTGCGGTTCAAGAACGCGTGGAGGTCAGCGATGAGCACGGTCACCTCGAACCCTGCCTGCTGCAGGTCCATCAGCTTGTTCACCGTCACCATGTGGCCGAGGTGGATCTCCCCGCTCGGCTCGTAGCCGGTGTAGACCCGCCTGACCGGGCGGTCGATAAGCGCGCGCAGTTCCTCGTCGGTGACGACCTCTACGGTATTCCGTGTCGCCAGTTCGTACGGATCCATTGAAAAGAGTGGGTCTGCCGGGGAGTTAATCCTTCTTCCTCCCCCGTTCCCGTCGTTCATCCGATGGCGACGAAGCCGAGCGCTTTGTTGGTCATCCGGATGGATTCTTCCGGATCCTTCACCGTTCCCATCAGGGCGCGGATGCAGTCGATGTTCTCGGGGACGACGTCGGCCTCCTGGTGAATGGCCTGGAAGCAGTAGAACTCCTTCCCGTCGAGGACCGAGACCGAGTCCTCAAAGACCCCGTTCTCCCAGAGATCCGTCCGCGGCCGGCCGAGGTCCTGGGTGTACTCCCGGAGCTCGGCGTTGCTCTTGATCCCGGTGGCCTTGCGGACGAGCCCGATCCGGCTGTGGTTCTCAAAGACCTTCAGCACCTCTTCGCGGGTGGTCTCCTTCTTCAAGTCCATCTGTATCGAGTGCATGTGCATGAAGGTCGTCGGGACGATCATCGCGAGTGTGACGATGTTGATCTGCGGGAGGACGGTGTTGACGTCGGGGCCGTGGTGGCTCGGGATCGTGGCCGGGTTGAGGACGATCGCGTCCACCGGCCCGCGCTTGACGTCGCTCGGGTCCGCTGCCCGCCTGACCATCACCGCCCGGACCCGTGCGACACCGAAGGCCTGGTCCAGGGCGTGGATGATCCGGACGAGCCCGGTGGAGTTGCACGAGACGACCCGGGCGAACTGGTGTCCTTCGGCCTCTTTGTAGTTCGCGTGAGCGTTGAAGGAGAACCCCGCGACCTCGTGACCTTCGCCGCCCTGGAATATTGCCTTTTTGCCGAGTTTTTCATAGAGCGGCCGGTTCTTCTCACCGACGCCGCCGGGGGTGGCGTCCACGACGATGTCGGCGGCCTTGAGCATGGCCTCGACGTCGCCGGCGACCTCAATTCCGGCTTTCTCGAACGCAGGTTTCTTCCCGAGGTCCGCGATGTAGAGGGGGTACCCGCGTTTTTTCGCGACATACGCTTCAGCGGAGACGCTCGTCTTCGAGACCCCGATGACTTCCATATCGGGCTGTGCGGCGACCGCATCGGCTACCCGTTTGCCGATGGTCCCGAACCCGTTGATCGCGACTTTGATCATGCATGTTGGAATACAGAACAAAAATTAATAAAGGTTGCTGGTTTGGGGATAGGGCGGATATAAATGGATCATACGGTAAAAGAGGCTCTAATATGGCTCTTTATCCCTGAATGACTGTGTAAACCGGAAAACTCTGGCCTCAACATATAAAGCGGGCGGTGTCGGGCAGGCCGGGTGGCCGGCAGGGGCGCCGTCCCCGGAAGGTTTCCTGCCGCCTTCTCCGCCCTGCCGGAAGGCGGCGCGGCAGGATTTATATCCGTTCGGGGCCATCAGCATATCATTCATGGAGAAGCAGCCCATCCTTGCAACCGGCCGCCTGCTCCTGCGGCCGTTCACCCTCGCAGATGCCCCGGAGGTGCAGCGTCTTGCCGGCGACTACGCCGTTGCCGCGACCACCCTTCTCCCCTATCCCTATCCGGACGGGCTCGCCGAGGCCTGGATCACCTCCCTCCGCGAGGGTGCCGAGCGCGGCGAGGCGGCTGCGTTCGCCGTCACGCTCGCAGGGACGGGGGGGCTTATCGGCGGCGTCCGCCTCCAGATCGATCCCGACCACGCCCGCGGCGAGCTCGGGTTCTGGATCGCACAGGCCTGCTGGGGCCGGGGATATGCCACCGAGGCGGTCCGGGCGGTGATCGGCTACGGGTTCTCCGCGCTCGGCCTCCACCGGGTCCATGCCATCCACTTCTCCCGGAACCCGGCATCGGGCCGCGTGATGGAGAAGTGCGGGATGGTGCACGAAGGCCGGCTCCGCCAGCATGTCAGGAAGTGGGGCGTCTTTGAGGACGTCGACCTCTGGGGGATCGTCAGCCCCGTCACGGCAGAGATCCTCATACCGCCGCAAAGAATGGCCATATGACCGGACAACCTCTCCTCGTAACCGATCGCCTCCTCCTCCGCCCGTTCGCCCCCGCGGATGCCCCGGAGGTGCAGCAGCTTGCCGGCGAGTACGAGGTCGCGTCCTCTTCCCTCGCGATCCCCTACCCCTATCCCGACGGGGTGGCGGAGTCCTGGATCGCCACCCATAGACCGGGTTTCGAGAAGGGGATGCACGCCATCTATGCAGTGACCCTTTCCCCCGGCGGGTCTCTCGTGGGCGCCGCCGGGCTCGTGGAGGTCAACCGCCGTCATGGGCGGGCGGAGCTCGGCTACTGGGTGGGGAGACCCTACTGGGGAAAGGGGTACGCCACCGAGGCCGCCCGGGCGGTGATCGAGTACGGGTTCTCGGTGCTCGGTCTGCACCGGATCTACGCCATGCACTTCTCCTGGAACACCGCGTCGGGAAGGGTGATGGAGAAGTGCGGGATGGTCCACGAAGCCCACCTCCGGGAACATGCCCGAAAGGAAGGCGTCTTTGAGGATATCGATCTCCGGGGGATCCTCGATCGCGAGTGGCGGGAGCGGTGCACCGTGCCGGCGATCCAGGAGTGCCGGATACATTGAACCGGTCGGTTCAATCCCCGAGCTCCTCCTGTCGGGGGAATATATCAGCCGGACGGCCGATGGAGTAATGGGGAATGTGGATGGGGTTCTCCCCCCACTCTGTTATGCCTCAGAGTTCTCTCCTGACAAAGACTGCATACCCCCGGTGCCCCCCCTCGTGGGCGGTCGGGAGGACGAGGGCGTCCCTGCCCTGCTGCTGCATCTGCCGGGCGTAAGCGTCTGCGGGCCGCTTCTCCTCATACAGCCGTTCGGCGTAGTACTCTTCGCCGTCGACGACCCGCCGCTGTCGTATCCTGATCCACTCCGTACCCGGGCGTCGTTCCATACCTCATGGTTGCCGCGGCCGGGCGATAGTTGTTGCGCAACCGCGAGCAGGCCTCCCGCGGCCGCAAAGCATTTCTTCTTGCAGCGCCCTTTCGGGTGCCGGTGTCTCCATGGTCTCCGGACATACATCTTCAGTCAGCCTTGAATCGAAGGATCCGGGCTTCTCGGCCCTCTTATCGCTCATCTTTGCAGGGCTCGGTCAGGCGTATAACGGGCAGTTCGCACGCGGTCTCCTTATCCTCGCCGGGACACTCGCCGGGGTTCTCGGTTTTGCTCCTGCCGGCGCGGTTGTCTGGCTCTACGGGGCTTACGACGCCTACGCCACCGCCCGGCGGATGAACGAGGGGAAGGTCCCGCA
>JAEWMO010000066.1 GCA_023457135.1 Methanobacteriota archaeon
AGGCGCATCGTCTCCACAAACCCTGAGGCCACCCCGTACATCGCTCTCCCGACCGCCCCGATGACCGTGCTGTAGATCGGCGGCTGGAAGAACGCCACCCCCGCTACGAGGAAGACCAGCGCAAGGACGGCGACGGTCACGGGCATTGCCGCACTGAGGAACGAGAGGATCGCAAGGCCTGCGAGCGTCATCGTGACACCGGCCGCCGCAACCCTGAGCGGACTGCCCCTGTCCGAGAGCCTGCCGGCATACCCGACCAGGGATGCCGTGATCAGGCTTGTGAAGAGGAGGATTACCCCGGCCAGCCTGGCATCGAATCCCAGGACGTACTGGAAGTACAGGCTGAAGAGGTAGATCGAGGCAAACGATGCCGCGTTGTAGACCAGGACCGCACCGTTTGCGAGAGCGAACGGGAGGTTGCGGGTGATCAGGCGAATATCGAGGAGAGGGTCTTGGGTCCGGGCTTCATGGACCATGAAGGTAGCGAGGGCTGCGAGCCCGGTGACGAGGCCGGCGGCACCCTGTATCGCCGGCAGGGTGGAGAGCCCGACCATGACGAGGAAGATCGCCGCCGTGCTGAGGAAGATGCCGGGGAGGTCCGGACGTGTCCCCTTTGAGAGAGCGCACTCTCCCGGCAGGTTCCGCCGGAGGATCCCGACGGCGAGCAGGGCGACGGGCAGGGGCACCAGGAAGAGCACCCGCCAGGTGCTGTAATACGTGAGAAGGCCGCCACCGAGAAACCCCAGGGCGAACCCGCCGAAACTGGCGGCGATGTTGACACCGAGAGCGGCACCCCGCTCGCTGTCGGGAAGGACGAGCCCGAGGAGAGCGAAGGACGTGGCGAAGATCATCGCGGCCCCGGTGCCGGTGAGGAACCTGGCTCCGATGAGAACAGCCGCCGTCGGGGCGAGGGCGGCGATGAGGGCGGAGACGAAGTAGACGGCAAGACCTATGGAAAAGAGCCGTTTCATTCCGTAAATATCGCCGATCCTCCCGAACGGTATGAGGAACATGGCTGCGGCGAGGAAGAAGGCCGTCGGGATCCAGCTCAGGGTCACCGGGTCCGTCGCGAACTCCTCGCCTACGGAGGGTATCGCTACGGTGAGGCCGGCGACCATGAACGGTGCGAGCGAGGATCCGAGCGCGACCGCAAGGAGCGTGTATCGTCTGCCGGCACGAGAGACCATCCGCGGAGAATAGGGGGAGGATATATTTAACCGGCAGGGGTGACGGGGGGTTATGCCGGCCGGGTCACCCGGATCGAGTTTGCAGAGCCGTTGAGTGCCTGGAGCTGCTCTTCTGTCGGGTTGATCAGGACGATCTCCGGTCTGCAGTTGAACCTGAGGTCCACTCCTGCAAAACTTGCGCTGCAGATGCCGCGGGAGATGTACGTCGGCGTCTTCCCGTCGGGCGCGAAGAGGCCGGCGAGCTCGACGATGCCGAAGTCGTTCAGCTGCTTGACGACCGGCAGGAGGAACTGGCCGCCGTGGGTGTGGCCGGCGAGGATGAGGTCGGCGTCCCAGTCGGCCCTGCAGGACGGCTCATGGATGAGGTAGACCGTGAATGCGTCGGTCGCCGGCACGTCGGGCGGGTCCGTCATCCCCGCCCAGCTGTCATCGAGGCCGACGATGACCATCTCTTTCCCCCCGGTGGTGACCTGGAGGTAGTCGTTCCGGAGGACATGCACCCCGTTCTCCTCGAGCGTATCCGTGAGTGCGTCGGCAAACGCGAGATCGGCGGAACCGTTGTTCAGGCCGGAGACATCGTATCCGGTGGCGGTGACCACGGCCGAAGTCCGGGTGGCGAGTGTTCTCTCGATCCCTGTCGGTCCGTCGATGCCCAC
Organism: Methanobacteriota archaeon; assembly: GCA_023457135.1. Taxonomy (GTDB): domain Archaea; phylum Halobacteriota; class Methanomicrobia; order Methanomicrobiales; family Methanoculleaceae; genus Methanoculleus. The sequence continues at coordinate 1,844 of JAEWMO010000066.1, forward strand.
CCGGTAGTCATGGTTTCCGAGCACGGCGTAGGCCGGGGCGTCGAGCGAACGCCATACTGACTGCGAGGCGAAGTCCGTCTCGTGGCCGGTGGCGAAGTCGCCGCCGATGAGGACGAGTGTGGGGTTTAAGCGGTTGATCTCGCCGATCATCTCCTGGACGTGATCGATATTGGATGCCTGGACATGGGGGTCGGTGATGAAGACGACGCCTTCGGGTGCCCCGTCGATCTCGAGGACGGTCACCTCGACCGCCCGTGCCTCCCATGCCATATAGCCGGTCATTGACGGGAGCATGATGAGCATGAACATTGCCATCTGTTTTATGCTGGGGCCCTTCGGGATCACTGTATTTTATTCACCATCTTTTATATTAATAGAATTCGATCAGGTGAGGAGGATGGGTTCAACGGCTCTCGGCCTGCTCCGCCGTTCCGCCTGAAATGCTGCTCTTTCCTAGTTCCGGGGCGATTTCATCGAGTTTCATGATGAACTGCAGTCTTTGGGTGGACGCGGGTGCGAAAGCGACGACGGCGGCTACGATCGTCGCCCCGATGAGATCCACGATGAGGTCCACCATGGTATCGGCGTTCCCGTACTGGAGGTCTGTTCCCAGGACCTGGTCGGCCGCGAACTCGTAGATCTCCCATACCACCCCCGCCGAGAGGGCGGCTGTCAGAACGAAGACGGCGAGCGCCGGTCTGGTCAGGCGGACAAGGCCCCGGTGCTCGGCAAGGGCTGCAAGGGAGATGGAGAGGAGCGCGACGGTGACCGAGGCGATGAAATGGGTCAGCTTGTCGTAGTAGGGTGCCAGGGTGACGTAGTAATCCCCGACGTGCCCCATGATGTGAAGATACAGGGTGACGGCGACGAGGAAGTTGACCTCCCAGGGCAGGCAGAGGGGCGTGTTCTTCAGCATGGCGGCCGGCATCAATGCGATGAGGAAGGTGATTCCGGCGAGGAGTGCGAGGAAGTATCTGCCCGCCGTGATGCTGGAGGCTGCGGCGAGGAGGATGAGTCCCTGGACGAAGTAGGTGAGGTAGACTCCGCGCGATGGGTCCGGGCATGCCATGGGTGGTACCCCGTGCAAGTAGATGGCCCCGGCAATATACATAACCGTCGCGGCGGCACCCGTGTGCCGGGAAGAATATTTGATATGCTAGAAATTGTATAAATAGGACGCACGAATAATCGAACACTCTGTAACACGGGGTTGATGAACTGACGGATCCTACAAAGCGCAAACCCGAATCCGGGGGTGCAGGGGCGGGAGAAGAAATTATCCGCGTGCGCCTCCCCAACAAGAGGAATCGGGAGATGTTCGGCAGCGCCGAACTGATGCTCGGAGCGAACCATATCAAGATCCGCTGCTTCGATGGGGTGACACGCACCGGGCGGATCAAGGGTAAGATCAAGAAGAAAGTCTGGATACGGGAAGGCGACGTCCTGGTGGTCGTCCCCTGGAGTTTCCAGGACGAGAAGTGCGATATCGTCTACCGCTACACGAAACCCCAGGTGGAGTGGCTCCGAAAGAACCGGTATCTCTGATATTCTCTTTTGTCACTATATTTTTCCTGTCCGTGAGGGGGTATAGCCACACCGGGGAGAAGAGGGCGGTTCCCCTCTCTCCGGATTTCAGGGCATTAAAATGGTTAGATGTCGTGGACCTGGATCTCGTAGGTCTTTATGACGAGTTTCTCTATTCCTGCAATGGTATAAGTGCCGCCAGAGCCACTCATCCCGACCGAGCTTCCCGTCAGGTAGTTCTCCCAGGCTGTTCCGTAGTCGTCGGAGGTCGCGGGGTTATACATGACAATAATTTCCATCGGGGTGCCAGGTGATATTGGTTCGAGGTTCACTGTGCTCACGCCGTTCAGACTCATCCTCACTGTCCCCATCCCGGACTTTGCCATCGGTTCGTCGGCGCTGATCTTCATGAAGTAGATGACGAAGGTCTTTGTGGACGCATCGTAGAACCACCGCGGTTCGGCAAGCATCGCCGAACCTTCTGCGCCCTCCTGCCGCTTCACCACCGCACCGTTCTCGAGGGCGATCACCTCGGTGCCGCGGTCGGACCGGTATCGCAACTCCCCGAGTTTCAGCGACCCCGAGGCGGGGAACGCCTGTCCGTCGGAGGTTGATATCTGGAACGATGATTCAGAGTCGCCGGCATCGACCACCTCGAGCGACCCCCCGCTCACCTGGAGCGACGTCTCCTTGTAGGGGACGTTCTTGAAGCAGAGGCTCTTCATATCGTTCTGGATGACGATCATCGCCCGCTCCATGTTCTTGACGTCGGTGTTGCTCTGCTCCTTGACGAGCACCGGGTAGCCGTAGAGCGTGACCAGGCCGATGCCGCTGATGACGATCCCGAGGATCAGGACAAACCCGATCGCCTCGGAGACCGCCTTCTCATTCATCATCACGAATATTCGCCTCCCCTAAAATCCCTTTGAGTCGTACTGGATCATGTTCCATCCTGCGCCGGTGGTGTTCCCGACGACACCCCTCGTCGCCCCGATGCCGCCGATGGCAACGGTGCTCCTGATGTTGCCGCCCTGCACCTGGATCGCCTGGCTCGCACCCGTCATCCCCACGTCCACGAAGTAGTCCATCCCGGCAACCTCGTCGGGGATGTCGAACTTCGTCGCGATGGTCCCGTTGCCGGGCGCGATCACGTAGAGATCCACGATCCGGGTGCTGACTCCGTTCCCGATGTCCACGAAAGCATGATGACGGAGTTTGTCCGCCGGCCCCTCCATGAGGACGGCGTTGACGGTGAACATCATCACGATCATCAGCACGAGCAGCACGCCGGTGATGATGATATACTCCATAAGCCGGGTGACGCCCTCCTCGTCTGGCGGTTCAGTAATACACGGTCTCATCGTACTCCGTCACCCCGTTGTTGTAATGGATCTCGACCGGGTGCAGCATCCGCCCGGAGATGTCCACCTCCGGATGAACCACGAAATTCACCACGGCGTTCTTCCGCTCGAGGGATATCATGACAATGTCCTTCTGAACTTCGGCGTTGCACGAGGCATCGACGTAGTCAAAGACCGCCGACCGCAGGTCCCGGATGTCGTTCTTCGGGAACTCGAGCACCCCCTCCGCAGTCGTCTGCCCGACGAGCGCCGACTGGTTGATGATCAGTGCGAGGAAGAACAGCCCCACGGCGACGAGGAGCCCCATCAGAACGATCCACTGGCCGTCTTCGTTCATGCACGCCATAAGAGCACCTCCACGAGGACGGCTTTGGGGTTTGTGGCTCTCATATCAGAAATCCCGGAGGGGGTTGCTGTCAATTGCACCCACCTTGTCACCCGCACGGTGTTCTCACGCCCGGTGAACGTCGGGTCCTCCGGGGAGATCAGGATTGTCTTTATACTGCTGCCTGAAGTCCTGTAGGAGAGATAGACCTGAGCCCGGAGGTCGTCGTCCGGATCCCCGGACCGCATTTTGCAGCCGGCGAGAAACTCGTTTCGGAGCGTATCGCCGTCCCCGGTCCCACCCCTGACGAGTTGGCTCAGCCTGCTCTCACTTCCGTTGGCATCCGGCGTATCCATCATCGCGAGGACGTCGCTTCCGAGCTGCTCAAGCTGCATATCGGGGATGTGCGTATCGCCGGATGTGTAGATGCTCGTCGTGCTGATGACGATGTATGCCGTGAGGAGCATGATGACCCCGGCGGCGACCCCCTCCATCGTGTAGAGCTGCCCTCTATCGTTCACCATATCGCCACCTCCAGGACCCCGGGCTTCAGGGCGGGGAGGGTGACGTTAGTGTAGTCATACAGGTGGGTGCCGTTGATCTCGGTCCTGATGACGGGACCCGGTTCCTCCCCTTCCGGCGCCTCCTCGAAGGCAAACCGGATCTCCAGGATGCTGTTCTGGTCCAGGGTGAACTGCGAGGTGGCCGCCGGTTTCAGCACAAGAGAGATACTTCTGGTGACCGGTGTGCCCGGAACGAGGTCGCTTGGACTATCGTCGAGAGTGAGGGTGTAGAGATTCGAGTTCGTTTCATCGTATGAGAACGGGATCCGGGTGAAACGGGGGTTCGGCCTCGTCGGGTCCATCTTCCAGAACGTGACGTTCTGGAGTGTCGCACCTGCATCACCATCAGTGCAGTATGAGGCGAAGTCGATGTTCACCGTCACCGGCTCGGTTCTCGGGTCAATCCGGTAGGCCGGACCCCGCTCCGGGTCGAGCAGCTGGCTGAAGTTGAGCCGGACGGCGAATGTCCGGGGGTCTGAGTCGTCGGTAGTGGTGTAGGCGCTATTATAACCGATATTCGCGACGCCCGGCTCTTTGATCTTCACCACCCGGCGGATGTAGCCGTGACCGAGGGGGAGGGGATCGCCGGTCGTCTTGTTGTATACTCCGTCTTCGCTCCTGATGGAGAAGTTGTAGGAGTAGGGGATATCGCCGAAGATTGCCTTGTTGCGGTAGTCGTTCCGGTCAAAGAAAGAATAATTGAAGAACTTATCGACCTTCGTCGAGAGGAGGATGTTCGGGGTCTCCTTCGAGACGGCAAGGCCCATCCGCTGGATCTCATCCTTATGGAACTCGTCGTTCATCTCCCAGGGCGGATAGACCGGCCAGCCCGGGTCCTCGACCAGGATCACCCCTGTCCGGTAGGCGACCGCGTCGTAGTCGATGCCGCTGCTCTCGAGACCGGCAAGGAGCCCCGGCACCATGCTCACGACCATGACCAGGGCGAGCATGAAGATCGTGAACCCGGCGAGAAAATCAAGCGACATCAGTCCGTCTTCGTCTGCCGGTCTCATACAATCGCCTCCCCGGTATCCGCACGGAACGCGAGGGTCTCCATCCCGGCATCCGTCCTGATCGTGACGGTGTAGACCCCGTCAGCAAGCGCGAGGTCGATCGTATCGGCACCGAGCCGCACCATCTCCGGCCGGATGGCCTCCGCCTGTTCGGCGAGGAGTTCCTCCGGGGAGAGGACCTCGGTGAGGAGCACCTCTTCTCCGGGCAGGGGGGCCCGGAGGGAGATCTCGTTCCAGCCTCCCCTGCCGAAGGTCAGCCAGCGGACCCCGTCCCCTTCCCGGAGGCCGAGAGCCCAGGAGGCAGCCCGACCGTCCAGGTCAACACCGGTGCCGAGCACCTGGTGCACCGTGCTCCCGGTGATGTTGAGGCCCCCTTCTGCGGCAAGCAGGTCGAGCTCCGCAAAGGCCGCGGTGAGGGTCGAGTTCCCCGGCGGCTCCGGCAGATCGACGGGAGTGATACCGCCGCTCGATGATGGCGGCGAGGACGCACCGAGACAACCGCACGTGGTACAGAGGATACAGGCTGCGGCAAGAAGGGCCAGGACTCCCCCGTGGACTCTCATGTAAAGCAGTCATTATACACGAGGGTATATAAATAACCACCTCTCCTGCATCTGCAGAAATGTGCCGTTCTTGGCGGATACCGGAAACGGTCAGATACCCGGCGGCAAAAATATTTCGCTCAAATTACGGGTTCGCAGTCTCGCACGATCGCCCCCTTATATGCCCGGGGGACCGGGCCGCGGCCCCCGGCACGATACCGTAATATATATTCGCGAGTTTGTAGCAATATATCTCTCAGGGTAAGCATATGTGTACTACCACACCCCCGGGAACACCGGGAGAAGCACGCGACCGGTTCGCTGAAGCGGTCGCCTTCCACGGCCACGTCTGTCCCGGCCTCGCCATGGGCTACCGGGCGGCGGAGATCGGCCTGGAACGGCTCTGCTCCGGCCGGTCGGAGGACGAAGAACTCGTCGTCATCACCGAGACCGATGCCTGCGGCGTCGACGCCATCCAGGTCCTGACGGGATGCACCGCCGGAAAAGGGAACCTCATCTTCAAGGACCACGGCAAACACGCCTTCACGTTCATCAACCGCCGGACCGGGACCGCCGTCCGCGTCGCGACGAACCCGTCGTTCAACGTCGATACGCTCGACCCCGCCCTTGCCCCGCTCCGGGCACGGGTGATGCAGGGGAAGGCGACCGATGAGGAGCACGCTGAGTTCCATGAGCGGGTTCACCGGATCGTCGACGCCATCATGGAAGTGCCGGCAGACGAGCTCTTCACCATCCGGGAGGCCGATGCCGCGATCCCGGAGCGGGCCCGCATCTTTTCGTCGGTCCCGTGCGCGAAATGCGGCGAGATGACCGCCGAGTCCCGCATCAGGTTCGAGGACGGGAAGCTCGTTTGCTACGCCTGTTCTCGCGAGTACTCCCGGGGCTGGTGAGGGGAGCTCCCTTCACCGCACAATCTTTGCGATCGGGATCTCGAGGATATCCTCGGCGCCTGCGGCCTTGAGTTGCGGGATGAGGCCGTTGACAAGCCCTTTCTGCACCACCGTCTGGATGCTGAAGTAGTCGATGCCGTGCAGTCTGCTGACGGTGGGCTTCTTCATCGCGGGGAGAGCCTCGATGACGCGGTCGAGAGCTGCCAGAGGCACGTTCATCGTCAGGAGCGCCTGGTGACGCGCCTCGATCACCCCTGAGAGAAGGGTCGCGATCTCCTCGATCTCCCGGCGCCTCTCCGGGTCGGCGAGGGACTCACGGTTTGCGAGCAGCGCCGTGTGCGACTCCATGATCTGCCCGACGATCTTCAACCCGTTCTTCCTGAGCGTGCTCCCCGTCTCGGTGAGGTCGACGACGACGTCCATCAGGTCTGGCACCTTCGCCTCCGAGGCCCCGTAGGAGGCAAAGAGCCTGACGGGGATATTTAGGTCCGCAAAGAACCGGTCCGTCAGCCGGGGATACTCGGTCGTCACCCGGCTGCCCGGCCGGATGGCGGTGATATTCTCGATCGGCTCGTCACGGTGGACCGCGACCACGATCTTCACGTTGCCGTCGCCGGTCTTGCTGTAGGAGAGGTTCGCGACCTCCACGACGTCGGCGCCGCTCTCCTGCACCCAGTCCAGCCCGGATATGCCGAGGTCGAAGTATCCCATCTGGACGTAGAGCGGGATCTCCTGCGGCCGGAGGATCTTCACCTTCCCGATACGGGGGTCGTTGATGCGTGGGTTGTAGTCGCGGTCGGTCCGCCTGACCTCGAGGTCCGCTTCCTTGAAGAGCTGGAGCGTCTGCGCCTCAAGGCTCCCCTTGGGGAGCGCAATCGTGATCATGAAGAGGTGATCGGGCAGAAAAAGGGTTAAAGATGGTGATCTGGATTTTTCAGTCGATCGTGTGGATGACGAGCCCTGAAAGGAGTTTCGGCTCGAACCAGGTGGATTTCGGGGGCATGACGCCATCTGCATCGGCGATTGAAAGCACCGTCTCGACCCGCACCGGCTGCATGGCGACAGCAAGGGCGTACTCGCCGGAGTCCACGAGCTTCTCGAGGGCGGAGAGGGGTTTTGCCCCGCCCATGTAGTGGAGTCTCGGGTCGCCGCGGGGGTCGGATATCCCGAGCATCCCTTCGAGGACCTCTTTCTGCAGTACCGAGACGTCGAGAGACCCGATCAGGTCGGAGGGGTCGGTAACCGGTCGGGAGACCTCGTACCAGGTTCCCTGCATGTAGAAGTGCATGACGTGCATCGGTTCGTCGCCGTCCACGATCGGCGTGATCTGGTAGCCCGTGGTATCGACCTTCCCGTAGGGGCGGACATCCCAGCCGGAATCGAGGAGCGTGCCGATGAGCCCCGGAAGGGTGTATTCGCCGAGGTCGGTGACAAGCCTGCTGTAACCGTGGATCCGGACGCGGTCGTGGGCGAAGAGGACCACCATGAACTTTCCTGTCTCTTCGGTGAACCTGCCCTCACTCCTGCGCCGCTCCGCGACGTTCACTGCCGACTTGGCCCGGTGGTGCCCGTCTGCTATGTAGACCTCGGGGACGGCCGAAAAGAGGCTCTCCATACGCGAGAGGACCGTCTCGTCGGTGACCCGGAAGACCTGGTGCAGCACGCCCGATGCGGTCGTGGTGCTCCCGTCGGGTTCTGCTGTCTCGGCGAGGGAGCTGATGTAGGAGAAGACCTCACCGGGGTCGCGGTAGAGCAGGAAGACAAGGCCGGTGTTCGCGCTGACCGTGTCGATGTGCCGGGTCCGGTCCTCTTCCTTGTCGTACCGGGTGAGTTCGTGCCGCCGGATCCGCCGGTTCTCGTAGTCCTCAGTCGCCACGCAACAGACGAGGCCGATGAACTCTTCGCCGTCCTGGACGGCCCGGTAGATATACATGCCCGGCTCCGGGTCCTGCTGCAGCCGTCCGTCCGCGATCATCCCGTCAAAGACCTCCCGGGCCCGGAGATAGACCCGCTCGTCGTTCGGGGGGAGGTCGGGGAGTTCGGCGTCGGGCCGGCTGACCCGCAGGAAACTCTGGGGATTCTTCTCGATGCACTCCCGCGCCTCCTCTGCCGTCACCACATCGTAGGGGACGGAAGGGATGGCTTCGGAGTATTGCCGCTCCGGACGGACTGCCGCAAAACGATATATCTGGACCATGGAAACCGCCACTCGTATGTGCTTATTATTTTGTCCCCTGACACTATATTAGATCAGGCACTCCCGGAGGGAGGAACCGGTAACGATGATGCCACTCCAGCTCACCATTCGCAGGGCACAGCCCGCAGATATTCCGCAGATTGTTGCCGTCGAGAGAATTGCCTTCAACGATCCCTGGGACGAGAGGACGCTCCGGGAATCGCTCGCCTTCTACCCGGAGACATTCTTTGTGGCTAAAGATAACGGGGAGATCGCCGGATTCGTCGCCGGCGGCGTTGAGGATACCGGCGAAGAGGTGTACGGGCATATCATGAACCTCGCGGTCGCCCCGGAGTACCGGCGCCGGGGGATCGGGCAGCAGCTCATCCACCGCCTGGAGCAGGAGTATGCCATCCTCGGCGCGAGCGGCGTCCAGCTCGAGGTCCGGATCGGCAACACCGGGGCGCAGGAGTTCTACCGCCGCCTCGGGTACCGGGAAGTCTTCCAGATCGCCTGCTACTACGCGAACGACGAAGACGCTCTCGTCATGATGAAGTGGTTCCGGTTCTAAGACGCGACGGCCCGAAGGGCCGGAGCGGGAGAGAACGCGAAGCGTTTTCGACTCGCGCCGGTTCGTAGTCGTGATGTACGCACGAAGGGGAGGTCTGGATTGGCCCTGGAGAGTGTTAACAGTCTCTTCAGAGCTGGAACCGGCTCTCCCCGTTATCCCCGGCCGTGCTCCTGGTGAGCCCGGGCCAGGTGCTGCGCTGCGAGGGCGCCGAGGAGGGAGAGTTCGCCGGCGAGGACGCCCGCCGCGACGATCTCCGCAAGCGCCTTTGCATGGGCTCCCGGCGGGTCCCCGCCCCCGGCGACGCCGAGCATCGCGAGGCACTCGTGCTGGGTATCGACCCCGGTGCCGCCGCCGACCGTTCCCACCGGAAGCGAGGGGAGGG
>JAEWMO010000067.1 GCA_023457135.1 Methanobacteriota archaeon
CCAATGCGTCGGTCGTCGGAAAGCAGGTTGTCGACCTCGGGCTGCCGAAGGGGGCTCTCATCATCCTGATGCAGAAAGGGGACGATCGCTTTGTTCCGGGCGGCAGCACCGTCATCGAGGCCGAAGACACGCTCCTCCTCCTGACAACCGACGATCTGGCAGAGAGTGTCCGCGACAGACTTCTCAACGTGGAAGAGCAGAAGGACACACCCTGTCCAGCATCCCCTCCAGAACAGAGCCTCCCGGAACCGGAACTTACGGAGCAGGATACTCCGGAAGATGCATCCAGAAGCACTCGTTCTCCACCATAGTGATGCAGCTGCCGGATATACCCGAGATCAGAGAGAGGAAGAGATCCCGGCACCATCAGTCCTCTCAATCCGGCTCCGTTTACCTGAGTATAAACCGGAAACGCCGCTTACCGGTCTGAGATCCAGAACCCCGGACCTCGGAGAACGCACATGGGGCCAGGCGGAACCCGGTCCGGTTCGGGGAAGGGGGCGCCGCTGACGATGAAGGCCGCCGGGTCCCCTTAAGTCCGGGCTCCATGACAGGAGCCGTGTGACAAGAGAAGGTCAACCCGGGATCAATCCCCGCTCGCGCAACAGTTTCTGCTCATCCCCGGTGATATACCCAAAAATCCGGGGCTTGTTGCCGATTGTCTGCACGAAATAGATATTGTCAAAATCGATCTGCTCGTCACCGCCGTCCTTCTTTCGGTAAACCGATACCCAGTGCACCTTTGCCATCAGGTGGTAGTCGTCGAGAGGTGTGACAGCAAGCGACGCGATCTTCATAGATTTTGTCCCGATACTCCTGTAGAAGGCAAAACCTTCGGGGATCTGGGCGCGGAACTGCTCATCGTTCTTCCCGCAGGAGACGCCGTTCGGGTCTGCCGCTATGAAGCAGTCGGAGAACACCCCTGCCGTAGCCTCAACGTCAATCTCCGGCGCATCATCGAGGGCCCTGTTGAAGCTCGCCGCATATGCGGCAAAGAAGTCCTCTACCATTTTCATGCGCGTGTCAGTGTCCATAATTCACCTGGGCGGTCGCGACACCTAATACCTTTTTTCTCCCCAGTTCTGAAAATACCTGCTATCCCCGGCTACCGATCCTGCAGAGGCCGCCGGGAACCGGCCCGTCATTACCGGCAGACCTGATCGGCCGATCGGACAGAACCGTTATATGTGCTGAGTCGGAGGAGGGGTGCACCCCTGACGGAGGGAGAATTATGAGAAACGTTATCCTGTTTGCAGCGGTCGTATCCCTGCTCCTCCTCGTCGGTTGTGCCGGCGCAACCGATGTGGGCACTGCCGGGATGCGGAACGGAACGACGGTGCAGATCGAGAGCGGCGGCCAGAGTTATCCGGCCTACATCACGACGCCCGAGGACGGCGGGCCGTTCCCGGCCGTGGTGCTGCTCCACTCCTTCAACGGGCTGGAGCCCGGCTATGAGGTCATGGCCGACCGCCTGGCCACCGAGGGGTTCGTCGTCATCGCCCCCGAGTGGCAGACCTTTGCCCAGACGCCCGAGGACGCCGTGGTGGAGGGGCTGGTCCGGGACACGATCACGTATCTTGGGACCCGGCCTGAGGTCAACGAGAGCAGCATCGGCCTGACGGGATTCTGTGCGGGCGGGCGCTACACCATGCTCCTCCTGCCCCAGATCGAGGAGCTCCGTTCGGGCGTCGCCTGGTACGGCTTCCCCTACTCCGGCGGGCAGGCGAACGGGACGGCGCCGGCAGAGCTCATCGATAACATCACCGGCCCGATGCTGATCATCCACGGCACGGCGGATGAGGCAAGCCCGGTGGCCGATATCTACCGCTACGCGACCGACCTCGATGCGGCCGGGAAGTACTTCGAGCTCAAGGTCTACCAGGGTGAGCCGCACGGGTTCATGATCGGCGAGGAGGGGCAGTTGGTGGAGAGTCCTGTCGCGGAGAGCGCGTATCAGGAGATGGTGGGGTTCTTTAACCAGCGACTGGTAGGCGCGTAAGCGCCCAGCAGGAGCTGGAGAAAATGCGTAGCATTTTCGACCGGACGCTCGGTTGACCCCCTTCACTCTCGTTTTAGGGCGAATGGAGTGTGTTGCTCCGGTCAATCTTCTTCATCACCTTCTCCCACGAGCCCGTGATGAGGAAACTCTCCTCCATGAAGCCGACCACCCGCTCGAACTTCTTCATGGGGAAGGCCATCGTCAGGACATCCAGCGGGACACAGGGTCGCGCCGAGGGGTCGAACATTCCGAGCACCGCTTTTGGGTTTTCACTCCGCTGCTCAACCCAGGGAAAATAAAAGATCGAGCTGCACCCGGCGCCGAACGGGCAGACAACCCCATTCGGGTCGGCCTGGTCGAAGTTTGCGAGCGTAAAGAGGCCGGAGAGCACTTCAGGTCGGGCGAAGAAGACGACGGCGTCCGGGTTGTCTGCTTCCGTCAGGCTGTCCCAGCGCTTGAAGACGATACTCTTTCCTTTCGTGGGTATCCGGACAGTTCTCCAGTCGAGTTCGTCGACGATCTCCGGCGTCTGCTTATAGCGTTCCCCTTCCATCTCGCCGGGCTTCCCGTAGGAGAGGAAGTAGCGGAAGTCGGGGAACCGCTCGGCGTCGTAGCCGAGGTAGAACCGTCCTCCGCGACACCCGATCGACTCCTCGTCGAAGACAAGGCTCGTCCCTTTCCGGACCTTCACGAGGTCGCAGACGAAACACCTCCAGCCTTTCGGGGTGGCGGCCTTCTCCACCCCCTCGTTATTGCCTCCGACCTCGAACGCGATCGGGAGTTCTGTACCCGGGAAGTATTTCTCGTGCAACCGGATGTAGGCGTCGCGCAGTCCTGTGTCCATATGACCCTTTTTCAGGGCAGCAGGGATTAAGATTCTGATCGGCTCTTGCCTGACCGCCTGTCCTTCCGGAGTCTCCAGAAACAGGGCAACGGGTGCCGCAGGTGGCTCTCGGCCCCATCATATCAGGCTTTTCGCATCGTGTTCCACCGCATGAGCCTGAGGGCGTATACCGTTACACCCCCTATAGCCCGGGCGCCGAGAGTCTCGTACTCCTTCGCGACCTCCTCAAGGTGCTGCGGGATAGGGAGGTGCTGGGGACATATCTTCACGCATTTGCCGCAGTTCCTGCACAACGACGCATACGCCGGTGTCGCCCCGTCCATCTTCCCCCCGACACGGAGGTGATACATAACCTTCGACTGGAGCGTTCCACTGTCGGTGTTGTAAGCCTCGAAGCATCCGGGGATGTTCACGCCCGCGGGGCAGGGCATGCAGTACCGGCACCCGGTGCAGCCCACTCTGTTCAGGCTGCGGTAAGCCTCCGCCGCCCGGCCGACGATCTCGAGTTCGTTCTCGGTGAGAGAGTTCGGGTAAGCCTCCCCGGCGATCCTGATGTTCTCGTCGATGTGCCGCTCGTCGTTCATCCCCGAGAGGACCACCGTGACCTCCGGGTGATTCCATACCCATCTGAGCGCCCATTCGGCCGGCGTCCTCTTCATATCGGCCTCGTCCCAGACGGCCTGCACCGGCGCCGGCGCCGGGTTCCTCGCAAGGTAGCCGCCCCTGAGCGGCTCCATGATGACGACGCCGAGCCCTTTTGAGGCAGCATACCTGAGCCCCTCGGTCCCCGCCTGGTTCATCTCGTCCAGGTAGTTGTACTGGATCTGGCAGAAGTCCCAGTCGTAGCCGTCGACGATCTCCTTGAAGGCCCCGACGAGACAATGCGATGAGAACCCCGCGTTCACGATGCGTCCGTCCGCCTTTGCCGCATCGAGGAAGTCAGCGACCCCGAGATCTTTCATTTTCTTCCAGCCTTCGCCGCTTGTGAGGCTGTGGATCAGGTAGTAGTCGATATGGTCGGTCTTCAGGGTCTTAAGCTGGAGATCGAGCATCCTGTCCATATCTTCGCGGGACGTGACGAGCATGTGCGGCAGTTTCGTCGCCAGTTTCACCTTCTCCCGGTAACCGTCGGCGAGCGCCCGGCCGAGCAGCTGCTCGCTTCCCGGGTACATCAGCGCGGTATCGAGGTAGTTCACCCCGTGGTCGACGGCATACCTGATCTGCCGTATTGCACGTTCTTCATCGATGCCTATGCCCTTCCTCGGCAGCCTCATGCAGCCGAAACCCAGCACCGAGAGTTCGTCGCCGGTCTTCTCCATCGTCCGATACAGCATGGTCGGTATCTCCTCTTCCGCACCCCCCGTCATTCTCCCGTCAGCCCCCTCCATATGATCTCAAACGAAGCGTCGATCAACCGATCTCTGTCAAGGTTCCCACCCGGGTTGATGATCGACCTGATGACGGCGTCGATAGGAGAGGATATGACGGCGAAGGCGACCTCGATCGGCATGCCTTCGAGGCAGCTCTTCCCGAGGGTCTCGGTAAGGCTCTCGAAGACGGCCGGGGCGTCCTTCAGGAACTCCTCCGGGGGCAGTTTCCTGACGAACGGGGACGAGCAGAACTGCTGAACGAACATGTAGTCGTCGGGGTGATCGACCCCCCAGAGAACCGTGTTGCGCCACATTCTCCGCATCCTCTCTCTGTTTGCCTGTTCCCCGTCGACTCCCCGGCCGATCTCCTCCGCCATCCGGCTCTTGATCTCGAAGTAGGCGAAGTTGATGAGGTCCTCTTTCGTCGGGAAGTAATGGAAGAGCGTCCCGTTCGAGACGCCCGCCTCGCGCGCGATGAGTGATGTCGGGGTGCCGTGGAACCCCCTCTCCGTGAAGAGCCTGACGGCTGCTCCGGCGATGGCTGCTTTCTTCTCTTTCCTCTCCTCGGTCATACGGATCCATTCCTCAGAGCGACCGGTCACTCTAGAGTGACCAATCCCTCTAAAGATCTCCGGGCAGTTAAGGCTTGCGTTTTGTGCGGTCGTATAGCAATGCAACGTCTCTTCTCAGGCGAAGATGGGTTCGGGTGAGGTATCGGTCTCTTCCGGCACGAGGAGAGGCTTAGGGTTGAGTTCGATGAGGAACAAACCGAATTATTTATAATGTCAACCCACCTATGTTGACGCATGCCCCTATCCCTGGACGAGAGGCAGTTCGCGTTCTGGCAGCTCAGGCGGAGCGGTCTTGTAAACATCCATATCGCGGACCGCTTCAAGATATCCCGCCAGGCGGTCTCGAAGGCGCTGCTTGCCATGAACAGGAAGGTCGAGGAGACGCTTATCGAGATGGCGCAGGCAAACCAGATCGAGGTCGAGCGCCTGAACGCGGAGATTGGCGTCCTCTTCGGGCGTTCCGTCCCGTTTGACGCGGCGGCCATCGTCTTCGTCTCGGCGGACCACGGGGTGCAGGTCTGGTACGAGCACGAGGGCGACTGCGGCGCGTGCCAGCGGTACACCCGGTGCATCGAGCTCCTCTGGGGCTACGCTGATGAACTGGGGATTGTGCTCACGAAGACCGACGACCCTACCCGTCTGGCCGACGAACTCTTTGCGAAGCTCCGGGAGATGGTGTGATGCCTCTCATGGAGACGATCCGGGCGTATCTCGGATGGTGCCCCATGGCGGGGGCGATGCGGCCGGAACTCGCGGTGCGGTCGGCTGCGGCCGCGGCGGCGGGCGGGCAGGATGGCCCCCTCCGGGCCGAACCCGGGTGGTGGAAGCGCTACCATAACCAGTTGCTGATAACGGCGATAGCCTTCTCGGCGGCGGCAGCGGCGCTCTTTACCCTGGTCGAGGATGCTCCTCCGGGGTACCCGGCCGTATGGACGGGCCTCGCCATTGGGGTGGGAGCGGCCCTCGGTTTCCTGGCCGGTCACCGGAGGCAGTATGCACGGGTTGCCGCCGGCGAGTTCGTCAGGGACAACATGACCCGGAGACAGCGCATCGTCCGGTCTCTGAGTCTGCCGGTGGCCTCCGTTCTCCTCGCCGCCGTTATGGCGTATTTTGTTCTGGGCGGGATGTTCGACCGGATTCTCGGGCTCATGCTGGGTCTGAGCCTTGCTTGCTGGGCTCAGTACGGTATCACGCTCCTCTGGGAGCGGCGGCACCGCACAACCCTGATCGCGGAGAAGGGATCGATGTATGCCCTGGATACGGTAGCGGAGGGTGAACCTGTATGCCGGTGAAGTTCGCCGAGACGATACGGAGGTGGATGGGCTGGTGCCCGAACGCAGC
>JAEWMO010000068.1 GCA_023457135.1 Methanobacteriota archaeon
CCCCTTTTCTGCCTCTCACCTCGCCTGTGAACGTGACTGGATCCTCGGCGCAAGAAGCGGCCAGAGCCATTCGACAAACTCGCGGATATTCTTCGTCTGGATAAAGACCTCGCCCGGTCCGTTGATCCTTGTCACGAGCCCTTCCCCGCTGAGCAATGTACCCTTCACCCCCCCGAACTCCTCGACACGGTAGGTACAGGTATCGCTGAAGGCCACCAGGTAGTTGTCGACGACAAGGCTCTCCCCCGCACCGAGGGTATGCCGGTCTATCGCCCCGAACGTGTTGATGAACATCTCCCCGTTACCTGTTGCCCGGATCATGAAGATACCCTGGCCGAAGAGCCCTTTTGTAAATCCTTCCCACTTCACATCCAGATCGATGCCCTGGGTCGATGCAATGTATCCTGCTTTCTGGACGATGTATCCGTGATCGGGAGATATCTGCAGCCGCTCAATATCCCCGATCGGTGCGGAGACGAATGCCGCCCGCCCTGCACCCCTGCCTGCGATATAATCGTTGACAAAAAACGACTGCCCTCCGAAGAGCGCCACCCCAAGTGTAGCCAGGAATCCCCGCTCTCTCATGCGGGTCTTCACCTGGATGTTCGTATCCATGTACGTCATCGATCCGGCTTCGGCGGTAATCGACTCGCCCTGCGAAAGATGTACGAGCAGCATCGAATACGAGGGTTGATACTTGATTTCGTACTCCATTCTCTCCTCCAACTGCCTGGTGGACAGTGGAGGCGTGGTATACATAAAAGTGGTCTTATAGATTTCGAGAAACCGGCTTTCCTGCACTACAACGTCTGATTTTACAATCGCGGCCCGGTTCAGGTACCGGTCTGCACCTGTACCCGGGTCCGGATACAGCGGGATCGCATCATTACGAACCCGCTTATCGTTCGGCCCTGGATTCTCCAGCCTCCGGAGAAACGAACTCCTGCCAGGGCAGATCTGAAGTCGATATGAGCAAGGCGGCATGCAACCGCGTCCGCGAGGACGACACGGTATCAAGGAGCGTATGCCATGTGAGGAGCGTCAGAAGGCGGTCGGAATTTTGCCGCTGTAGCATCGATAAAAAGAGGGTCAATACACCGGGTGTAGCAGGGATTAACTCCGCTGAACGCTTTCAAAGAAGGATTTGGTCATCTCATGTCTCTCATCGACTGCTGAAAGCAACTCATTATGGACAGACTTTTTCGAGTAATAGAGGGTCGTGATCACCCCGGCATCCTTTGCCGCCTCAATTGCCGGAACAAAATCGCTGTCACCTGTAACAATGATTGCGTGACCAATCTGGTGAGACCAACTCAGCCGCACCAGTTCCACAGCCATGAGGATGTCGACCTTTTTCTGTCCAAACGAACCATCACGGTTCTTACTGAGTTTACCAAACCTCATCTGAAACCGGGGCAGGCTCTCGATGATGTCCCGGAACTTGCAGTAGTTTCCATAACGGATTCTCTCATCCCCGGTAGGTGGTTCACTCTGGTAGGGCATGCAATCGTAGAAGTAGGTGCGCAACCTCTCTCTGTCACCGCAGACAGTTTTACAGAACTCTCCAAAATCAATCCTCATACCGTTGGGGACAACTTTGGATAAATATCCATTATCGATGAAAACAGCAGCCCGGTGTATCATAAATCATTAAAGGGCAATTTAGAAGAAGAAACTACCGTCCCACAGCGGAACGGTAGCGCGTATAACAGGTACACATTACGCCCTATGCTATAAGAGATTTTCGCTCCCTTATGAGGACAAAATGCGAGGGATGGGATTCGAACCCATGGACCCCTGCGGGAGTGGATCTTAAGTCCACCGCCTTTGGCCGGGCTTGGCTACCCTCGCTCGAAGAGATCCTATACCTATTGTCGATTGCAGGTATTAAGTCCGACGCCCGGCAACGGTCACGGCGGGGAGGGGGAGAGTGGCCGGTCTCTGCCGCGGCCGGCCGGCCGAACGTGCCGGGGCCAAAAGGTATTTCGAACCGGGCGGTATCTTCACCCAACCTGGAAGACTGGAGGCCACCATGGAGACCGATCGTACCCCGCAGGGCAACGGGCCCGAGGTGCCCTACTGGCACGTCTGGACCGACGAGAAGGGCGTGAGCCGCCAGGACCGCTGCCGGCTGACCGATTTCGAGTTCGCGAGCGTATCGGAGGGTGCGGCCCCGTCGTGGATCGAGCGGCTGAAGACCCCGGCCGCCCGCGTCGTCGTCCTCGTCCTCCCCGCGGGCTGGGTGGGGGAGTGGCACGAGAACCCGGAACCGCAGTGGATCGTCCCCCTCTCGGGCCGCTGGTTCGTCGAGACGATGGATGGCACCCGCGTGGAGATGGGGCCGGGCGAACTCTCGTTCGGCAACGACCAGCATACCCGGCCCGACGGAGCGGGGCGCAGGGGCCACCGGTCGGGGACGGTGGGCGACGAACCGGCGGTGCTGATGCTCGTGCAGGTCAGGGAGGGGCCGGCTCCCAGCAGCCCCTGCCGGCCGGAGTAACAGGATACGGGACAGACCGATGACAGAAACCAGAACCCGTCTTGCGGCGCTCTCGCTCGCGATTGCCGGCGCCTGCTTCCTCGCGTATCCCGCGATCCGGCCCTACACCGACGAGACAACTCTCGCCGGCGCCGAAGCCTTCGCCTCCCCCGCCTGGATCTTCTCGCACTCGCTCGCTATGGTGGGGTTCATCCTTCTCGTGCTCGGGCTGCTCGGCCTCTACGGCCGCCTCCGCGAAACGAGGGCCGAATCGTTGGCCATCACGGCGCTCGTCCTGACCTGGACCGGCGTCGGGCTGATCCTCCCCTACTACGGGGCGGAGACCTTCGCGCTCGCCGCCGTGGGCGAAGAAGCCCTCCGGCAGAACAGCGCCGGCCTGCTTGTTGCGCTCTCGGACGCGATCCGGTTCGGGGAGGGCGTCTGGCTCTTCGGGGCCGGCCTCCTCGCCCTTGCGGCCGGCGCGATCCTCTTCGGGGCTGCAATCTGGCGGTCGGGTGTCCTTGCCCGGTGGAGCGGCATCCCGCTCGCGCTCGGTTTTGCGCTCTTCCTCCCGCAGTTCTTCACGCCTCCGGCGGTCCGCATCGCCCACGGGCTGCTCGTCGCGATCGGGTGCTGGCTCGTGGCGTGGAGCATGGTATCCGGAAGAAAGGATTGAGACGATCAGGCCAGCCGGCGCATCACCCGCGCCAGCCGGTGCATCCCTTCCGTGATCTCCTCCTCGCCGGCCGCCGAGAAGTTCAGGCGGATCGTGTCCTCCCCGCCGCCGTTGACGTAGAACGGCGTGCCGGGGAGGACCGCGACCCCCTCGCTGACGCCCTCGCGGAAGACCTCCATCGACGAGACCCCGGCGGGGAGGACCGCGGTCATGAACATCCCGCCCTCCGGGGTGGTGTGGGTCATCCCCGGCGGCATCAGGTCGTCGAGGAGATCGCACATCAGCCGGCAGTGCCTCCCGTAGACCGCCGAGACCCGGGCAACGTGGGCGTCGAGGTCGTGGGTCGAGAGGTAGCGGTGGAGGATCACCTGGCAGAGGAAGTTCGAGTGGAGGTCGGCAGCCTGCTTGGCGACGTTGAACTCGCGGAGGACCGGGGCCGGGGCGTACAGCCAGCCGATCCGCATGCCGGGGGCGACGATCTTCGAGAACGACCCCGAGATCACCGTCTGGTCGGGGAGGTAGCGCTTCACCGGCAGCCGCGGCTGCCCGTCAAAGAAGAGCTCACCGAAGGCGTCGTCCTCGTAAAAGATCGTCCCCGTCCCGTCGAGAATCTCCGCGACGCCCCGCCGCTTCTCCTGCGAGTAGGTCGTCCCCGACGGGTTCTGCGAGTTCGGGATGCCGTAGAAGAACTTCGGCGCGTGTTCCCGGACGAGCGATGCAAACGCCTCAAGGTCCGGCCCGTCCTCCTCCAGGGGGACCGCGTGAACGACCGGCTCGTAGAGGGAGAAGGCCTCGATGGCTCCGAGGTAGCCGGGCCGCTCCATCCCGACGGCGTCGCCGGGGTCGAGGAAGATCTTCGCGACGAGGTCCAGGCACTGCTGGGAACCGTTCACGATCTGGATCTCCTCGGGCGTTGCCGAAAGATCGAGCCTTTGCCGGTAACGGTCGGCGATGAACTCCCGGAGCGGCAGGTAGCCGTCCGTCGTCGTGTACTGGAGCGCCGTCCGCCCCTCGTCGGCAAAGACCTCGCGGGCAGCCTCCCGGATACCCTCGACGTCGATATAGGCCGAGCCCGGCAGGCCTCCTGCAAACGATATCACTCCGGGGACCGCCGAGACCCGGAAGAGCTCTGCAAGAAACGACTCCGGGACACGCCCCATCCGACCAGCGAACCGGTAGTTCATGATAGATATAGGGCGTGCGAAAAGAAAAATGCCGGTCCCCCTACTGCAGCAGCAGGTAGGCAAAGACCGAGAGCAGGAACGCGAGGATCAGTATCATCAGGCTCAGCGGGGCGATGAACGCGAGCATCGCGTTGACGGTGCTCGCAAGCTGCGAGACCCGCTGCGACCCGAAGACCGTGATCCCCTCGCACGAGGCCGTCGCCGAACCCACCCGGGCCGGCGCGAGGTCGGCGACGGCTTCCCTGACCGCCTGCTCGATGTAGGGGATGATCTCCTCGGCCGGAACCATGTAGCCGACCGGATTCTTCCCGCTGATCGTGTTCACCGTGTGGGTATCGGTGGTCATGATCTCGCCCTCGTCGACGTAGGCGAGCACCACGGGGAGCAGGCGCTCCCGGACGCCCTCGGCCATATTGTTCCCGTCGACCAGAACGTAGGCCGTCCGCTTGCCGCCGACCTCCGTCGCCATCACCTGCACCCCGAGCGACCCGAACCCCTGCTCGCGGGTGAACGGGACCCGGACATGCGAGACACCGACGGCGAGGGGCTCGTGCGGGAGGTCCCGGACGGCGGCAAAGCCCTCGCGGGCGGCGGCGATATACTCCGTCGCGATCTTCGTCGCCGGGAGGACCGGGGACCCCACGCTCGTCATGCAGTTGTGGGCGTCGACGAACGCAACCTCCGAGAAGGCGCACCGCCCCTCGGCCATGATAGCCATCCCGATCGAGTAGTCGAGGTCCTCCGTCCGTTCCGGCGACCGGGTGCTCACCATCAGGAGAGCGTTCCCGAACCGCTGGCAGAGGATCGAGACCGAGCCCGCCGCAACCCGGACGGGACGGCTCGCGGTGGCGGAGAAGGCGAGCCCCTCCCTCGACGCCTCGACGGCGCGGGCAATCTTTCCAATCTCGCTCTCCGAGACCAGGTTGAAGTCGTGGGTGGCGCAGCCGTGGGCGACCAGCGTCTCCTCGGGGAAGGTGTCATGGAGGATCCGGGGGAGATTGCCGCCCCCGACGTCGCCCATCGGGCCGGGGTGGACGTTCGGGACCGTGAAGAGGACGTCTCTGCCGGTCTCGCGGGAGAAGAAGAGCGAGACCTCCGGAACGTAGACCTCCTCGCCGATCTCGCGGAAGAAGTCCTCCATGTTCTTTGAGCCGTCGGTCAGGTGGGCGATGAAGGTGTTGAGGAAGTTGAGCCCGCTGATCTGGAACGCACGCTTCAGCGGCCGCTCGATGAGCCAGATCAGGAAGACGAAGACCATCCCGAAGACCACCTGGAGGAGGAGCGCGTAGGGGACGAACCCCGGCGAGAAGAACCAGGCGCCGACCACCACGCCGGCGGCTCCCTGGAGAAACGCCGGGAGCATCATCCGGTTGACCCGGTAGTCTGCGACGGCCGTCAGAACCAGCAGCCGGAGCCCCGAGACCAGGCCGAGGGCTATCGCGTAGAGGGCGGGGAAGAGCTCCCGGCCGAAGACGAGCGTCGGCGAGATGCTCATGATCACCGCAAGGACCGTGCAGGCCAGGGCGAGCAGCGCCGAACGGTTCCAGGTGATCTGCCGGCCGAAGGCCTGCACCAGCGGCACGGTCAGCAGGAGAGCGACCAGCGCCGGGACCGTGAAGCCAAGGCTGCCGAGCAGGAAGAACTCGTGCCCTACCCGGTAGGTGGCGGCGTCGATGGCAAGACCGAGCACAACAATGAGCGCAAGCGAGCGCGGCCAGGACGGAGCAGAGAAGATATAGCGGGTCAACCGCTCGACACGCACGTCGGGGCCGGAGTCCATCAGGCGCCCCCGGGTTTTAGGCCGGGAGGTGAAGCCGGCGTCCTTCTGCCGGCAGACCGCACGTTATACCCCATAATTCACAAAATTATTTTCCCGGGCTCGCCAAAGACCTTCCGGTATCGGACGAGCATCCGGTCCCAGTCCGGGAGGTTTGTCTGGGTGCCTGTCTTCTCTACGACGAAAGAGGAGACGACCGCACCCACGCGGCAGCAGTCGAGCGGGGCATACCCCCTCCGGAGCGCCGTGAGGAACCCGGCCCGGTATCCGTCGCCGGCCCCGGTGGGGTCGACGGCCTCGACCCGGACGGCCGGGACATGGTGCTCCTCGCCGTCCATGCAGAGGAGGCTCCCCTCCGAGCTGCGGGTCGTGATGACCATCGGGACCGAGGCGACGAGCGCCTGGCGCTCGACTCCCAGCATCTCGCACATCCGGTCCATCTCGTGGTTGTTCGAGAAGAGGATGTCGATGTTCGCGAGGATGATCTCGAGCTGATCGGGGGTGTAGCGGAGGAGGTCCTGGCCCGGGTCGAAGGAGGCGAACGTGCTCTTCTGGGCGACCCGGACGTTGAAGTCGGGATCGGCCGTCGCCATGTGGACGAAGTCGAGGGCGGGAGCCTCCATTGCGGAGAACGATGCAGACGCTCCCCACTCAAAGTAGGTCTCCTGGTCGCCCTCGTCGTCGGTGAAGACGAACGCGGTCGCGGTGCGGGCGTCCTTGACCAGGGTGAAGTCCTGCATGATCCCGAGATTGTGCATCCAGAGATCGTAGTCGCTGCCCGGAAAGTCCCCGCCGACCGAGGAGACCAGCCGGCACTTCTCGCCGAGCATCGCAATCCCGGCCGCGATGTTCGCTGCCCCGCCGCCGTAGTAGACCTGATGGTCGGTGATATACGTGGAATTGTGCCTTCCGGGGATCTTCGGCACCCGGAAGAGGTGGTCGATGGCGGTATGCCCGACGACGGCGATCATAACTCCTGCACTTCCTGGACCTTCAGCGGGACGTCGCGCAGCGCTTTGCCGACGACAGACTTCGCGATCCGGGCCGCGTGTTCCCCGGACTCCGCACGGAAGACCTTCATCTGGAGCACGAGCCCGACGAGGGCGGTGTTCGCCACCACGAGGGCGGTGTCGAGTTCCCCTTCACAGAAGGGGCAGGCGCTCATCCCGGCCTCGATCTCCACGAACTTCGCCGAGGGGTTGAGCCGTTTTCCCGCCTCGCTGATCGCGATACTCACGGCGTCGTCCAGGGACTTGACATCTTTCAGTATCCACGCTGACTCAAGCGTAACCAAATAATCCGGCATAATCTCTCCAAGAGTGTTGTATCCTACCAGGTCTCACGGTGCACGTGCTCGTCCACCGGCATCCGTTTCATGGGTTCAAGCGGCGGCGTCCCCTTCCCGACCGCGAGGAGCGCGACGGGGCGGACGTGCTGCGGCAGGCCGAGGATCTCGCGGACCTCGTCCTCTTCAAATGCTCCGGTCCAGCACGAGTGGAGGCCACGGGCATGAGCGGCAAGCATCATGTAGGTGCAGGCGATTGTGGCGTCCTGCACCGCGTAGAGGATCCCCCGTTCTCCGTACTGCGTCATGGACCGGATGTAGTTCGCGCAGACCACAAAGACTGCGGGAGCGTCCCGTATATGCACCTGCTCGAGCGCCGCGAGCGCGAGTTCCAGCCTGATATCCTCGTCGGTGACGACGACGGTGTCCCAGGCCTCCCGGTTGCCGGCGCTCGGCGCCGTACTCGCGGCGGTGAGGATATACTCGATATCCTCCGGGTCGAGCGGCTCCCCGGAGTACTCCCGGACCGACGACCGCCCTTTGAGGAGACGGAGGAGATCAGAGGAGGTCATGTTCTTTGAGCATGTCCCATGCTTCCTGGGCCGCGGTCGTGGAGGCGCTGATGGCCCTGCCCATCCGCTCGGACGCGGCGCCGAGCTCCATGCTCTCGGTCAGGCTGATCGCCTCGTTGAGATGATCGATGGCCGTCCGAAATCCGGAGTGTCCCGTGTCGCCGTGAGCGAACTCGAGCTCCGAGCGGATCGACTCGAGCACCATCAGGAGCATCCGTTTCCCGCCGGGCTTCTCCTGGACAGGAAACTGGATCAGGGCCGTCGTCAGATGCGACCCGACAATCAGTTCCGATTTTGCCCGTTCAGCAAACTGGTACGTCCTGATGGCGGTTTTGAGATCCATACCACATACTGGAACTCTCAAGTATAAAAAGTATTGAAGAGAAGAGGGAGACGGTTTATCTCGATTTCTGCTTGGTTCCGAGAGCCGACACCCTGGCGCGCCGCACGCACTTGCGCACCCGCGGATCCACCGTCGGGCCGCTCGCGCCGCCTCTGCTGCCGCCACGACCGCCGCGTCCGCCACGACCGCCGCGTCCGCCGCGCCGGGGGTCCTGCCCTTCACGGTTTGCACGCTTCTGGATGTCTGCCGCCGGCTTGAACCGCTGGTTCGGGCCGGGTTTCTTGAGTTCGCCTTCACTTGCAGGGACGAGCCTTATCTGCCCCTTCACGCCCTTGACCTGGGCCCACTGAACAGTTCCTGTCTTTCCCATGGATAAAACTCCTTTATATTTATGAACTGACCCGATAATAAAAGTAACCCGGAACCGGCCGGGGCCGGTCCGGAGAGGGTCGCCCCGCACCTCACGAGAGGAGGTGTTTGAGCTCCCGCCGGAGGGCCTCGCTGACGACTTTTCCGTCCACGCTTCCCCGGACCTCCTGCATGACGATACCCATCAGGGGGCCGAGCGCGCCCATGCCCCGTTCCCGGGCGAACGCCTCCCGTTCGGCCACGACGCGGCGCACGATCGCTTCCACGTCTGCCTGCGAGACGGCAGGGGCCATCTTTGCGATGGCCGCGTCCACCCGCTCGCCGGGCGTTCCGGCGCTCCCGGCGGTCCGTGCGAGTTCCGTAAGGAGGTCCGGGATCGCCTCCTTCGCCGCCCGCCC
Organism: Methanobacteriota archaeon; assembly: GCA_023457135.1. Lineage (GTDB taxonomy): Archaea > Halobacteriota > Methanomicrobia > Methanomicrobiales > Methanoculleaceae > Methanoculleus. The sequence goes on from JAEWMO010000068.1 coordinate 9,084, forward strand.
GGCCTCGACGGCCGAGAGGAGGGCAAGGATCTCTTCTTCAGCCACCCGGTCAACGGCGACACCGTCGCGGGCGAGCTCGCGGCAGGTGGCAAGGAGCGTCCGGGCCGCGAGGGTGGGGCGGACACCGGCGGCGACCGCCTTCTCAAACGTCGGCAGCCGCTCGGAGAACGCAGCCTGCCGTGCCAGGGCCTCGTCGAGCCCGAACTCCCGGACGAACCGGGCCGCCCGGTCGGTGAGGAGTTCGGGGGCGGCGATCGCGTCCCAGCGGCCGGCACCGATCGTGACCGAGAAGACGTCGGTCTCGGGGTACATCCGGGCGGCGCCAGGGAGCGGGCGCATGTAGGCGGTGCTCCCCTCTTCGAGCATCTTCCGGGTCTCTTCAGGTACTCCCGATAGGGCCATCTCCGCACGGATCATCACCTGCTCGATCGCGCAGCCGGCACGTTCGCGCCCTGCCGCGACGATGACGACGCAGTCGTTCTCCTCCGCACCGACGAACGAGCGCAGGCGCTCCACCTCGTCCGCGGTGACGCCGTAGGCGGGGAGCTCGTCGGTGTGGAAGATCCCGCCGACGCCGCACTTCTTCGCGTAGTCCGACATCTCGCTCCCAAGGCGCCTGCCGGGCTGGATCTCCCGGCCGACGAGTCCGGCAAACCCGCAGAGCCGGACGGCCAGGATGGCTTTCGCCTTCTTTAAGATGGCGGACTTCGTCTCGCTAAAGAGGGCCGTGACGTCGACGACGGTGTGGTCGACCGTGGCGCCCCTCTCGCGGAGGGTGTCCGCGATGGCAAGGAGGTTCGTCTGCCGCTCGACCTCGCGCCGGACCACCTCGGCGATCAGGGCGAGTTCCTGGACGCCCTTGATCTCCACCCGGGCGCCGCCCGCGATGGAGATGTTGACGTCCTGCCGGATCGTGCCGAGGCCGCGTTTCACCCGGCCGGTCGAGCGGAGGACCATCCCGATGTACTCGGCGACCTGCTGGACGGCCTCGGGGGTGTGCATGTCGGGGGCGGTCGTGATCTCGACGAGCGGGATTCCCAGGCGGTCGAGGGAGAAGGTCTCGTTCTCCACGCGCTGGGCCGCCTCCTCCTCGAGACAGATCGTCTCGATCCGGCAGCCGTCGGGGAGGGCCCCGGAGAGCGCGACGAGCGCCGTCCGCTGGAACCCGCTCGTGTTCGAGCCGTCGATGACGAGTTTGCGCATCGTGTGGACCTGCTCGACGGGAGTCATCCCGAGCATCTTTGCGATCGTGAGGCAGACGTTGAGGGCCTCGGGGTTCATCGGGGTCGGGGGCTCCTCGTCGTGCTCCACCAGGCAGACCGTGTCGTAGGTGTAGTAGCAGAACTTCCGCACGAGCCGCATCTCTTCCCGCGCCGCCCGGTCGATCTCGCCGAGCTCGCTCTCCGTCGCCCGGAGATAGCGGTGGAACTCGCCCGTCCGGTCGGCGGTATCCCGGAGGCAGGTGGGGCACCGGCAGAAGAGCTTCTCGGCGGTGTCGAGCTGCTGGTGGATCTCGATCCCGGCCTTCAGGCCAATCTTCTGGTAGTCCATCATATCGACCTCCGCCGGATCTCGCCCGCAAGGTCGGTCTGGATCAGTCTCCTCGCCCGATCGGGGTCCGGCTCGTTCCCGAGCACCCACATCAGTTTGACGAGCGCTGTCTCGGGAAGCATATCCTCGCCCTCGATGACGCCGGCGGCAAGAAGGTCTCTGCCGGTGTTGTAGACCCGGTCACAGACCCGGCCGTGGAGGCACTGGGAGGTCATGACGACGGTCGTCCCGCCCTCGATCATATCCCGGAGCGGGGCAATCCATTCGGTCGAGACGTGGCCAAGCCCCGTCCCCGAGAGGACCAGGCCCTTATAGCCCTCGTAGGCGTCGAGGACCGTGGCGGGCATACCGGGATAGAAGTGGAGGAGGCCGCAGCGCTCCTCGAGCGCGTCGTGGAGGGCCGGCTCCTCGGCACCCCGCCGGACCGCCTCTGAGGAGAGGCTGACGGAGAGCGAGGGGTAGTCGACGTAGCCGAGCGGCTCCATTCCCATGCTCTGGAAGGCGTCACGCCGGGAGGTATGCATCTTGCGGACTCTCGTCGCACGGTGAATGGCGCAGCGGTCGTCGCTCGTCGTCGCGTGCATTACAACCGCCACCTCGCCGAGGTCGCCGGTGGCAACGGCGGCGCTGCAGAGGGCGTTCATGGCATTGTCGGAGCTCGGCCGGTCGGCGGACCGCTGCGATCCGACGAAGACCACCGGCACCGGCGTCCTGAGCATGAACCGGACCGCCGCGGCCGAGTAGGCCATCGTGTCGGTGCCGTGGGTGACGATCACCCCGGCGACGCCGGCCTGGATCTCGTCGTAGATCGCCTGGACGAGTTTCTGCCAGAGGTCCGGGCGCATGTTCTCCGAGAGGATGCTTGCGACCTGCCGGTCGCGGTAGCGGGCGATGTCGCCGAGCTCGGGGATCGCCCGCAGGATGTCGCTCGCCGAGAACTGGCTCATCACCGCTCCCGTCCGGTAGTCCACCCTGCTCGCGATCGTCCCGCCGGTGGATATGATTGCAAGTTCCGGGAGGTCGGAGTTCTGGACGACGACCCCGGCGCCTGCCGGCGGCTGCGGGGCCGCCCGCCCGACGAGTTCTATCTTCTCGGGGGACGTCCCGATGTTGTAGCCGTTGTCCAGCTTGACGACGGCCATCCCGTCCCGTTCGGTGATGTAGGTGCCGGTGAGGGCGGTCCCGCCGTTCGCGTACCGCACCCGGTCTCCGGTCTCAGGTCTCTCGGTTATGCTACCAGCCTCCGTGATTCATTGATGAGATGTTCAAACGCGCTCGATAATGCCGCATCGGTCTCCTCGGCCCATGCAGCGTCGCGGGCGAGAAGGTCCCCCTGCTCCGCGAGCTGGACCGCGACCGCCACAGGCGCCGGGCCGCCGATGATGCTCCGCACGGCGACGGCGTGAGCCGGGTCGAGGACGGAGGCGATCTTTGCCTCCGTCAGGCCCAGGCTCACGACCGAGAGGCCGGCGGCCTCCTGTGCGGCGGCCTCGACGGTGGCGAGGTCGAGCGACCCGTGCCTGACCGCCCGGCCGACGATACGGTGGGCGGTCCGGAAGGCGAGTCCGTACTCCCGGACGAGGACGTCGGCGAGCTCCGTCGCGGTCGAAAAGCCCCTGCCCGCCTCGGCGGCCATCCGCTCCGTCCGGAAGGTCGCGGTGGCGATCATGCCGGCAAGGAGGGGGATGCTCTGCCGGGCGGCCTCCACACCCCGCCAGAGGTGCGGGGTCAGTTCCTGGAGGTCGCGGTTGTAACTCATGGGGAGGCCTTTGACGATCGTGATCGCCGCGGTGAGTTCCCCGGCCACCGACCCGGCCTTCGCCCGCATGATCTCCGCGACGTCCGGGTTCTTCTTCTGGGGCATGATCGAGGACGAGGAGCAGTAGACGTCGTCGAGCTGGACGAACCCGACGAACGCCGTGCTCCAGATGACCAGTTCCTCGCAGAGCCGGCTCGCCGTCGTCATGCAGATGGTGGCGCCGGAGAGCACCTCGATCGCGAAGTCCCGGGCGGCGACCGCGTCCATGCTGTTAGGCGCCGGGCGGGCAAAGCCCAGGAGGGCCGCCGTGTAGGCGCGGTCCAGGGGGAAGCCCGTCGAGGCGAACGCCGCCGAACCGAGCGGGGATACGTCCACCCGGGCGTATGCCTCCCGGAGCCGGGAGACATCGCGGGAGAAGGCCTGCTCGTAGGCGAGGAGGTAGTGGGCCAGCGTCGTGGGCTGGGCGTGCTGGAGGTGGGTGAAGCCCGGCATCACCGTCTCGGTGTGGGCGGCGGCGACGTCGAGCAGGGTCCGCCGGAGGTCGGTGAGCGACCGCACGAGGGCGACGATCTCCTGCTTCAACCGAATCCGTATGCAGGTCGCGACCTCGTCGTTCCGGGACCGGCCCATGTGAAGGCGGCCGCCGAAGTCCTCACCGACCCGGTCGATGAGGTAGGCCTCTTTGCCGGCGTGGACGTCCTCGAACTTCTCGTCGAACGCATCCTCCGGGATGCCGTGGTCGTGGAGGTCGAGGAGCGCCGCCATCAGCGCCCGTGCCGGGGCCTCGTCGATGATCCCCTGCCGGCGAAGGCCGAGGAGGTGCGCCATGTCCACGAGGAGGTCCGCCTCCGCAATCCAGCGGTCGGCTTCCATCGACGCAAGAAAGTGCTCGAGGTCGCCGGAACGCTCGCCGGAGAGACGGCCCTGCCGAATCTGATCCGAACGCATTCTATCAACAGTCCTGTTTGTTTGTATTCTAGCCTGCTTACAGTGGGTTTAGTTCCAGAAATCGCGCTAATTTTTACCCCGATTTTTGGATATACATTTATATAATAGGTCATCCGATTCTGGTATACCATGCCTCATGAAGATCCCCGTTGTACCCGGTGCGCATCCCAGATGTACCGCGCTCATGTCCGCCGCCAGGTCGATGGCCGGCGGTCGTGGATCCCAGTCGGTTGGTGGTGTCCCATGTGCGGGGAGTACGTCAATGAGTGAGTCCGTCGCCGGTCTCATCATGACCCTCATAGGAGGGTTGGCGCTGTTGATATTTACCACCCTCTGTTTCGGTCCCGGTGAAGTGGTCGGCCTCTGGAATACGTTCACTGAGGCTGGGACTATGGCTGCGTGTACTATTGGGCCGTGAGTGGTCAAAACCCGCCTTCATATCTTCGCTATAATCGATTATCTCATACACCCCAGTATGATTCATCCTCCCTGTATTCGAGAGGGCTTAAATCGCCTCTGTGTGCCTCTCCCGCGTTAAAGAGGGGTTGCGGGTTTGAGAAGCAGGTTCCCATCCGGGAGAAGATAAAAATCGATGGGATCCCCTTTCTGAAGGTCCTTAACTCGGCACCAGTAGGCGGGTAGAACAATACTCTTCGCACTTTTTAGTTGTTGCACTTTATGAGTGCCTAGATCGAACTGCCGCCACCGCCCGGAGCTGTCCCGGGTTTCAATGGGCATCAGCGGCCTCCTTCGGGGTGCGCGAGACGTTCCGGGCGTAGGGCTGGTTCCACCGAGGGCTAGCGCAGTGGGGGCATCTCTTCGGGAGTCGGCCGCTTCGGAGGATATGCGGGCGGGGTTCCCAGGTGCGGCCGCACCGGGCACAGAGGAGTTGGTTTCTCGGGTGTTTGGTGGGTTCGGCAGGCGTGGCCCAGCCGCGCTTTGAGGGGCGGGCCGCCACCACGCGCCGGATCTTGGGCCGGGGAGGGCTCCAGTACTCTTCAGGGTTCACTGAGGGCATAGTATTACCTATATAGTTGGAGGTGGATTGACCTGAGACTATATAGTATTGTCGATCTGCCGCCAGCAGGGGCGGTTGATACGCAAACGGGACGCGCGGAGAAGGGGCGAAGAGGAGGGAGACAACCACCTCCCCGACACTGACACCAGCCGACCGGAGACGGTCCGCCCCATTCCAGACGGATAACACTACAGCAGAGAGAGAAAAACACGGGTTTTAGAGGGGATTATGTCTATTAGTGAGAGGAGAGGGGGAG
>JAEWMO010000069.1 GCA_023457135.1 Methanobacteriota archaeon
ATGAGCCTGCTGTGGGGGCGCCAGTGGGTGAACCCGACGAGGAGGGAGGCGAGGTTCACCGCCTCCTCGAGGTTCGCGCACGTTCTCTTCTCGCCCCGCATCGCGTTCCGCGTCGCCTCCCGGATGACCCAGGTGCCGAGCGGCGCCCAGTACTCGCTCGTGACGTTCCGCAATACAAGCACCCGTGCCGAGCGCCGGACGCTCTCCAGGTACTCCGCGACCGCGAGTCGTGCCGAGTAGTAGGCCCCCGCTATCGGCGAGTAGCCGGACTTCGTCATGCCTTCGCCGTCGCGGGCGATCGTCTCGCTCCCGCCGCCCCAGAGCGACTGCTTCCCCCAGACCTCGATCATCTCGTACTTCCAGTCGCCGGGGACGAGGACGCAGACGATATGGTTTCCGTAAAGCGCGGCGGAGAAGACCTCTATCCCGGAGAGCGGGGGGTAGCGCGCGATCTTCTTCTTCAACCGCGTCGAGACCGTGTCGTCGACCGCCGTGATCGCCCACCGGGTGGGGACGACGCGCCGCTTCTTGCCGAGCAGCCCGGCGGTCATGAGCTGGGTGATCCGGTAGACGTCGATGCCGGAGGCGTTGAGGATCTCGCAGGCGTCCGTCGCGCCGAGATCGGTGTCGGAGGTCGCCCGGTCGACCGCCCGTTCAACCCGGGCGTTGCCGAGGACGTCCATATCCCGGATGGCGCCGGTGAGCCCGACGGGGGCGATCGTCCCGTCGAACCGGAGGTCGAAGGCGACAGGCTTCACAAAGCGGACCTCGACATCGAGGGGTTTGCTCGAGAGCGCGATCTCCTGGATGCTCCCGGAGAGGTCCTTCGCCTCCCCGGCCCCGCGGATCGTCCGGGCCCGGAGCCCCACGATCTCCTCGATGCCGAGCCCCCGGCTGACCCAGTCCGGCGGGTTGTCGGCGTCGTCGATCATCAGCGGCCCCCCCGCGATCTTCGGGTAGCCGTAGCTCCCGACAAAGACCGACGGTGCCGCTCCCTGGTAGTGGTCGCTCGGCCGCACCGGGAGCCTCGCGTAGAACCTGCTCATGATCGGGCAGCGCTCAAGCCCGCAGAACCCCCTCCCCTTACACTCGGCGCACTGCATCTCTATCCTCCGCGAAGGTCGAGGACGACCCGCACCCTTCCTTCGAGGGCCCGGAGGGTCTCCTCGACCCATTCCTCCCAGCAGTCCGTTCGGAGGTCTCGTTCCGCCGCAACCTCCCTGCCGAGGTCGTCGTCCCGGCCGTCGATGACCTCGACGACGACCGAGCCCGGCGCGAACCCGGGCGCCACGATGGTGTCGGCGTCCCCGTCGACCACCCCGAAGACGGGGATCCCGGCATGGGAGCAGATGTGGCCGCAGACGGCCGTGGTGTCGTCCCCGACGGCGAGGACGCCGCAGACCCCGTCCCCGAGTTCATGATAGAGGGTGTGGCCGCAGTGGTCGATGACCGCGACCCTGCCGCCGCGGGGAGCCCGCCTTCCCTGCCGTGGAGGCGCCGTTCGCACCGGCCCGCTCTTGCACCAGGCCGCCGTGATCTCCGGGAGGCCCGCCCGGAGGAGTTTCTCAAACCCGTGAGGCTTTGGGTCGAGGCCGGAGACGGCCCGGAGGCATCCGCCCTCGCTCGCGAGGACGACCGTCTCTTCCGTCGCCGTCCCGACGACGATCCCGTTCACGAAGACCGCCTCGCCCGCGATGCATCCGCGGATCTCCCGGACGCCGTCCCGGCGGGTGCGGGCGCCCGTTGCGTGGGTGAGAGCGTAGCCGGTCCGGTCCGCGACCTCCGCCGCAAGACCCTCGTCACCGCCGTTCCAGCAGTAGACGGTCCCGCTCGAGCACTCGACGTGGACGAGCCCCCTGGAGAGCCGGCCAGCGACAAGCTCCCCGAAGATCCGGCCCGACCCCGGGGTCTTTCCCCGGTTGACAAGACATGCCTGATCGGCGAGGGCGCCGAGGACCACGCTCGGACGCTCGTCCGTGCAGGTCACCGGGAGGCCGGACTCCTCGGCGGCGGTCCGGGCCATCACCCCCGCGACGAGCACCCGCCGGGGGGAGAGGAGGCGGATCAGCCGCTCTACGTCCCCGGCATCGAAGGCCTCCGGGCCGTGCACGACCATGACGAGGTTCATCGGGTACTCATCTGTCCTCGCGAAGTATCAGGCTACCGTCCGGACGAGTTGTGCTGGACGGGGAGGTAGGGGATCAGGGAACCCGCGAGTTTTGCGATATTCATCGACTGGAGGACGACCTTGCCCGGCCCGGTCAGCGTCGTCAGGAAGAGCCCCTCGCCGCCGAAGAAGACGGTCTTCACGCCGCCGGCAAGCTGGATGCTGTAGTCGACGGTGCTCTCGAACCCGACGACGAGCCCCGTCTCCACCCTGACGACCTCGCCGGGGGCAAGCGTCATCTCCATGATGTCGCCGCAGCAGTGAAGGAACGCGGTCCCGTTGCCCGAGAGGCGCTGGAGGATGAACCCCTCGCCGCCGAAGGCGCCCGACCGGAGCCGCTTCGTGAACGCGATATCGAGGTCGATCTCCTGTTCTGAGCAGAGGAAGGCGTCTTTCTGGGCGATGAACTCGTTCCCGGCAAGGTTGAGGGTGAAGATCTTGCCCGGCACGTTCCCGGCAAACGAGACGAAACCCTCACCTCCCTGCGGGGTGAACTCGGTCATGAAGAGCCCCTCGCCGGTCACCATCCTCTTCAACCCCTTGAAGAGCCCGCCCTTCATGTTGGTGGTCATCTGCATGTTCCCGCTCATGTTGACCATGGCGCCGGCCTCGGCGCAGATGCTCTCGCCGGGAGCGAGGTGCAGGGTCACCATCTGCAGGTTGTCTCCCGTTATCTTGTGCTGCATACTGATGCGTTTTTTGTCCCCGGACAATAGGTTTTTCCTTTATCCGGCCGGGAGCCTCCTTCACTCCCTGAAATTACCTGCAACGTCTCAGACTCCCCGCTGCCGCCTTGGGCCCCATCACAAGGTTTATTGCCCCGGACGGGCATCTCCCCCGTGTGTCCATGGAGCGCGGAGCACAGGCAACAGGGTATCCCGGAGAAGAGATCACCGCAGGGTCGTATATCACGGACGAGGCCGTGCGGACCGTCCTCGAACGGCAGTGCTACCGGTGCGCCGGGTGCAACGCGCCCCTCGCCGCCGGGTCGACGCACTTCGACCTCCGCGAACCCGCGATCTGCGGCGGCCCCCTCACGCCCGAGAACTTTGAGGCTCTCTGTCCTTTCTGCCACCGGAACCGGATGCGCCGGATCCGGAGACGGTGTGCAGGCCATAGGCATAAGTAGTATCCGGCGTCAGATCAGGGATCATGACGTGCAGGCAGAGTCTGACTGAGGAGCGTCCGTGGCGTTCGACGGTTATGAGGGCGGTGGAGAGGGTGACCCCGCCCGAACACCCCGTATGGCGTTCCTGCACGATGCAGACGATTGAATCCGTCGTCACCCCCGGCACCGTCCCGAACATGGCCGTCTCTCTCGCGGTGACGACCCTCGTCATCCCGCTGATACCGAACCGGTTTATCGCGGCTGCCGCCGGGTTTGCCGTGGGTTCGGTCCTGCGCGGGTAGGCCTGCCGCCTCCGGGCCGGGCCGGGACGAGGCAGTTCCACGCGTTCCCGATGAGGTCCTCCCTCCCGGCCGCCCGGAGCCCCTCGCAGACGAGCGCGTAGTTCGCCGGGTCGCGGTAGTGCATGAGCGCCCGCTGGACCCTCTTCTCCCGGCCCTTCGGGACGTAGACCTCCTCGAGGGTGAAGGGGTCAAGCCCGGTGTGGTAGATGGTCGTCGAGATGCTCATCGGCGTCGGGGTGAAGTCCTGGACCTGTTCGGTGTAGAGCCCGGTGTCCCGGACGTATTCCGCGAGCTCGACCATATCCTCCATCCGGCAGCCCGGGTGGCCGGACATGAGGTAGGGGACGAGGTACTGCCGCTTCTTCTTCCCGGCCTGGAGAGCCTCGAACCGTTCCCTGAAGGCGTCGAAGGCCTCGCGGGGGGGTTTGCCCATAGAGGCCGTGACCCTCTCTGCGACGTGCTCGGGGGCGACCTTGAGGTGCCCGGAGACGTGGCGCTCGCAGACCTCCGCGAGGTACTCACGGTCTTCCGGGCCGATCAGGTCGTAACGGATGCCCGAGGCGATGAAGACCCGCTTCACACCGGGAATCTCCGCAAGGCGCCGGAGGAGGCGGAGCTGCTCCTCATGGCTGCGGCCGAGCGTGGGGCAGTCGATGCACCGGCGGTCGGGGCAGGTGCCAGCGGTCTCCCACCGGCCGCAGTGGATGCCGTACATGTTTGCCGTCGGCCCGCCGACGTCCTGGACGACCCCGGTGAACTCCGGCATCCTCGCCATCCGTTTCACCTCGCGGACGATCGAGTCCACGCTCCGGCTCTGGATGATCCGTCCCTGGTGGTGGGTGAGGGCGCAGAACGAGCAGGCACCGAAGCACCCCCGGTGGCTGACGACCGAGAACCGGACCGGCTCGAGGGCCGGGATGGGCTCGGTGTAGGCGGGGTGGGCCCGCCGCGCATAGGGGAGTTCGTAGACCCGGTCGAGTTCCGGGCCCGAGAGGGGCATCGCCGGCGGGTTCTGGATGACGACGGTCTTCGGGTGCGGCTGCGCCACCGGCCGGCCCCGCAGGGGGTCCTGCTCGTTGTAGTGGAGCGCGAACGCCCGTGCGTAGGCATACCGGTCCTCCCTCACCTCCGCGTAGCCGGGGAGGACGACGTAGCCGGCCTGGTCCATGCTCCGCCAGGTCTTCAGGTCCACCCGGCGGGCGGTACCGGGGATATCGGTGAGGGCCCCGACCGGTTCCCCGGCGGCGAGCCGGTCGGCGATCGCGACGACCTGCCGCTCGCCCATCCCGAAGACGAGAAGGTCGGCGGGGGCGTCGGCGAGGATGGCCTGCCGGACCGTATCGGACCAGTAGTCGTAGTGGGCGAACCGCCGGAGGCTCGCCTCGATCCCGCCGATGACGACGGGAGTCTTTGGGAAGAGGGCGTGGATGCGGTCGGTATAGACCAGGGTCGCCCGGTCGGGCCGAAGAAGCCTCCCCCCCGGCGAGTAGGCGTCCGAACTCCGGCGCTTCAGGTTCGGCGTGAAGGCGTTCACCATCGAGTCGACGTTCCCGGACGAGACCGAGAAGAAGAGCCGGGGCTCGCCGAGGCGCCGGAACGCGGTCTCGTCCCGCCAGTCGGGCTGGGCGATGACCCCGACCGAGTAGCCGGCGTCCCACAGCACCCGCCCGAGGAGTGCGGTCCCGAAGGAGGGGTGGTCGACGTAAGCGTCGCCGGTGATGAGAACGACGTCGAATTGGTCGATGCCGAGACGTCCCGCCTCCGCGACCGTCATCGGGAGGAATTCCGGCTGGCCGGTCATGGGAGCATCCGGTCGAAGACCGGCAGGTTGACGC
>JAEWMO010000070.1 GCA_023457135.1 Methanobacteriota archaeon
CCGGTTATGAGTATGCTGATATCTGCAAACCGGTTTGTGTATATCAAAACCCCGATCTGATATACACAACGGATCTTGTGGCTGCCAGAGTATACGCAAACCATTCCCGGGCAGCGGTTGTGGGACATCTATGGCCCACAACACAGTTTGTGCGACACAAAGTGGGGTTTCATGTCGCACAAAATGTCTTGTGCGACACCGGCGACGCGCAACGATCGGACCCGGCCGGCTGCCGGGCCCCTGGATCGCGGCGAAAAGGTAGCACCATGGACGCGGGAGCGAGCGAAATGGCTGTTGTATGACGTATCGTTTCCACCCGGCCGTCAGGGATAACGCCGGAGCGGTCGATACGTTTCAGGGATGTGATGCCCCTCCATGACGCCTTCCCCCAGTTCCTGGAATAATCGCATGATTCAATGCGAGCACGCGGAGACGTAACAATCATGGACCTCCACTTCTGCCGCCGCTACGCCGGCGACGGCACGCCGCCGTCAAACCGCTATTGCAGGGTCTGCCCGGAGGCCGCCTGCGACCGGCTCTGGCAGCGGGTCCGCGACCTCGCCGCATCGAACGGCACTGACCCGGTCCCGCTTCCCGGGACGCGGGCGGTGCTCTCCCCGAACGAAAAGAACCCTGACTTCGTCAGGCTCAAGGTCAACTGCCGGTGGGGCCTCCCGAAAGAGGACTTCCTGCACTACATCGCCACCGATCATGCGGGAATGGGCCGGCGGGGGCAACGGAGCGATCCCCGGGCATCGCCGAGCTGCACCCGGCAGGAGCCCTACGTGCAGGCGATCGTCGAACTGCTCGGCGGGATGAACTGCCCGGAGATACGGGCGGTGCGGGAGGCGCAGGGCGGGTGAGCTGCGGGCAGCCTCCACCGCACTTTGTAGCGTTGAGACAGGCCGGCACCCATACTCTCGCTCAAAAGGATAGGTTTCTCCAGAGACACGACAGAGATCTTATATGAACGAAGAGACGGCCGCGATGCTCGACCACATCAGGGCGGCGCTCAACGAGTCGGGCGCCCACGGGTTCGACCACACCCTCCGGGTCGTCCGCCTCTGCGAGACGCTCGGCGCCCGCGAGGGGGCGGATATGGCGGTCCTCGTCCCGGCCGCAATCTTTCACGACATCGCCCGGCCCCTCGAAGAGAAGACGGGCGTTCCCCACGAGGAGGAGGGGGCACGGATGGCAGCGGCGTACCTTGAGGCTATCGGTTATCCGGCCGACCGCATCGCGGGCATCGTCCACGCCATCCGGGCGCACCGCTACAGCACGGGGATCGACCCCGGGACTCTCGAGGCCCGGGTGCTCTCGGACGCGGACAACCTGGACGCGATGGGTGCGGTCGGGATCGCGAGGACGTTTATGCAGTCGGGAGAGCAGGGGAACGGCATTGCGGATGCAGCCGACCACTTCCATGACAAACTGCTGAACCTGAAAGACCGTATGTACACGGAGAGTGCCCGGAAGATCGCCGAAGGGAGGCATGCACTCCTCGTCGTGTTCCTCGCGGCCCTGGAGGAGGAGACGGGACCCCGGCCCCTCTCCGGGTGGTAAAGAAGATGTTGGCGGTCATACTCTGCCGCCGGCGCCGCGGCCGTGAGAACCACCTTCTATTTTCAGATACCCTTTCACGCATCCGAGCAGAACTTCAGCCCCACGATCCCCGCCACGATCAGGAAGAGACAGAGAAGGCGGGCGATGCTCCGCGAATCCCCGAAGAGGACGATCCCGGCGATGACCGTCCCGACCGCCCCGATCCCCGTCCAGACGGCATACGCCGTCCCGAGCGGGAGGCCGGTGAGCGACCGCGACAAAAGGTAGATGCTGCCCCCCATCACGATGAGGGTCGCCACGGACGGCACAACCTTCGTGAACCCATCGGTATACTTGAGGCCGATCGCCCAGCCGGCCTCGAGAATTCCGGCGAAGAAGAGGGTTATCCAGGCAATCTCCCGCATAGGTATATCTTCATATATCCGGCCGGGCGGACGATATATCTTGCCGGCGCATCGTCACCTTTAACATACAGGAAGGTCCTTCCCGACACAGAACGGAGGTATGAGAGTGGTGAAAGTTACCATCGACAGGCCGGGCTGCATTAGTTGCGAGTCCTGCTGGACGCTCTGCCCTGACGTCTTCGAACAGGATCCAAACGACGACCTGAGCTCGATCACGGAGCAGTACCGGGTCGAGGGCAACACCGCGGAGGGCAACGTCCCCGACGATCTCGCCGATTGTGCCCTGGAGGCTGCCGACTCCTGCCCGGTAACGGTCATCTTCGTCGAAGAGTGAGGTGATCCGGGCCTCCGGGGGGCGGGGATCGATGAGAGAAGCCGGCTTAATGGTTATTCTCATTGCCGGATAACATCTATTACCCATCAGAGCTACAGGGAATCTTGCCTGGGAGAGAGGGTTCAACCAGATGGTGCATCACCGGGATGCAGCTGTTCACAGGCCAAGGCGGTTAAGGCCTGCGGACACCAAAAAGAACTGCACTCCGGACCGAAAAGCACCCCGGCAAATAGAATCCGCTTCCCGGGCACCCTTTTGCCGGCCATCACCGCCGGGATGTTGCCACATCGACAAGCGAATCCGTGCCGTCGCCCTTCTTGAGAACCGAGAGGTTCCCGTTCGTCTCGAGGACGACTGCCGCCACGCTCTCGGGGGAACTGATCCCCTCCGACCGCAACGCCTGCCGGATCTCGCCCTCGGTGATCCGCTCCCGTTTCATCGCGTCCCTGAGATATTCGCCGTCACGGAAGATGAGGCGGGGTTCTGCCTTCACCGCCTTTCCCACCCATTCTGACCGGACGGACGACCAGGATACGATATACTGCAGTCCGACCAGGATACCGAAGGCGATGATCCCCTCCGCGAGCGAGACGTCCCTTGAGACGATCGTCGATGCGAGGATCGAACCGAGGGCCACGGTCACGATGAAGTCGAACGCGCTCATCGATGAGAGCGTCCGCTTTCCCGAGAGACGGACGATGGCAAGAAGGGCTATATACGCAAAGATGCCGATGACCAGGACCCGGACCAGAAAGGCGGGTTCACCGAAGGAGATCTCCTGCAGGAATCCACTCCACCCGTCGCTCATACCCCGCACTCTGCCGGGGACGCTATAGCACTTTCTATCCGTGGAAAAAAGGGGTTGTTTAGAGTGCGGGCCTGGTCTTCAGCGCCTCGACGAGGAGCCGGATCCCGGCCTCGACGTCGGCGGTGTCGACGACCTCGACCGGCGAATGGATGTAGCGGGCCGGGATCGAGAGCGGGATGCTGGGGATGCCGCCCCGCTCAAGATGGATGATCGTCGCGTCGGTGTTGCCGCCGGTCCCGACCTCGAGCTGGCAGGGGATGCCGTTCTTCCCGGCGGTCTCCCGGAGCCAGGCGGTCATCCGCGGATCGGCCATGAGCCCGCGGCCGCTCGCGCTGACGATGACAAGGACCGGCCCCTTACCCATCTCGACGCTCGCGTCCTTCTTCTCGATTCCCGGGTGGTCGCCGGGGATGGTGACGTCGGTCGCGATCGCGCAGTCGGGGTTTAAGGAGTAGGCGCTCACCTTCGCGCCTTTCAGCCCCAGCTCCTCCTGGACCGTGAAGACGCCGTAGATGGTGTGGGGCGACTTCGTCTGCTGGAGTGCCCGGATGAGCATCGCGACGCCGACCCGGTTGTCGAAGGCCTTCCCGGTGATCCGGGTGCCGGCGAGTTCCGCGAACTCGCGGTCGATGGTGATCGGGGTGCCGATCTCGATGCCGAGATTCTTCACCTCCTCCTCGCTCGTCGCGCCCACGTCGACGAACATATTCTCGATCTTGATCTCCTTCTTGCGCTCCTCGTCCTTCATGACGTGGGGGGGCTTTGCGCCGAGGACGCCCATGACCTGCCCGTTCTTCCCGTGCAGGATCACCCGCTGGCAGTAGAGCACCGGCCCGTACCATCCGCCGATGGGGACGACCCGTATGAAGCCCTTATCGTCGATATACTGGACCATCAGCCCGATCTCGTCCATGTGGGCGGCGAGCATGATGGAGAAGTCGTCGCCGCGCTTCGTGGCGATCAGGTTCCCCATTGTGTCCTCGCAGATCTCGTCGACGACCCCTGCAAGTTCGGCCCTGATGATCTCTCTGATGTTTCCTTCGCTGCTCGAGACGCCGTGGGCGTCGGATAATTTTCTGAGTAACTCTTTCACCATGATCTTCTCACCCCATCAGTGTCCTGAGCCTCTCGACCGCCCGCGAGAGGTTCTCGCGGGATGTCGCGTAGCTGAAGCGTGCGTAATCGGGTGCCCGCGAGCCGAACGCGCTGCCCGGGACGATGATGACGCCCGCTTCAACCGCCTTCTCGATGAGGGCCCGCCCCATCGGGACAAACATATAGAACGCGCCTTCCGGCCGGGGGAAGTCGAGGCCGAGACCGGTGAGACCCTCGTAGAGGAGGTCGCGCCGGGCCCGGTACTCTTCCCGCATCCGCACGACTGCACTCTGGTCGCCGGCATACGCGGCGAGCGCGGCATACTGTGATATCGATGTCGCGCAGGCCTGGGCGTACTGGTGCACCTTGAGGAACTCGGGGACGTAGTCCTCGGGTGCTGCAAGGTAGCCGACCCGCCAGCCCGTCATGGCGTAGGTCTTGCTCGCGGCGTTGACGGTGACGACGTCCTCGCCGAACCGGGCCGCGCTGACGTGCTTCTTCTCGTAGACGAAGTGCTCGTAGACCTCGTCGGAGATGACCGTGACGTTGCGGTCGTTTGCGTACTCGACAAGGGCGCGGATCGACTCCTCGCTCTCGACCGAGCCGGTCGGGTTTGCGGGGGAGTTCAGGACGAAGACCCGTGCCCCGTCCATCTGCTCCTTCGCCCGCTCGACATCGATATGCAGGGTCGCGTCGAGCCCCACCCCTTCGGGCCGGCCGCCCGCGAACGTCGCAAGGGCGGCGTAGGAGACGAACCCGGGGTCGGTGAAGAGGACGCGGTCGCCGGGATTGACGAGCGCCTCCATCGCGAGGTGGAGCGCCTCGCTCCCGCCTGCCGTGACCAGGATCTGGTCCGGCCGGTACGTAAGACCGTTCTCCCGCTCGAACTTCGCGCAGATCGCCTCCCGGAGTTCGGGTATCCCGGCGTTCGGCGTATACCCGGTCTTTCCCTCCCTGATGGCGGCGATCGCGGCCATCTTGATGTGGTCGGGCGTATCGAAGTCCGGCTGCCCGATACCGAGGTTGATCGCGTCCGGTCCTCCGGCCTCGAAGAGCTTCCGGATCCCTGACATCTCAACTCCCCTGACCCGGTCGGCGTATCTGTGCTCGTTCATAGTCTCTCTCCTCACTCGATGTTTGCGTGCCGGCACTGGAGGTCTTCAGGCCTGCACTGGGTTATCTCCATCAGCCGGGATATGAGTGCATCGGCAAAGACCATGGCGGTCGTCTCGAAGATGGTGCCGAGCGGCGCGAACGACTTGTGCTCGCCCATCATCTGCCGGATCTCGAACTCCGCCGACTCGTCGGCAACCTTGTCCCGCTGGCTCTCGATGACGACGACGCTGTCGGCGATACGGCCGATCCGCGAGTCCTTCTTGGAGGTGATGAGGCAGACCCGCCCGCCGATCTCCTTTGCGGTCTCCGAGATATCCGCGACCGTCTTGGTCGCGCCGGATCCGGAGAAGACGATAATGACGTCTCCCGGCTTCATCGCCGGCGTCACCGTCTCCCCGACGACGAATGCCGAGAGGCCGAGGTGCATCAGGCGCATGGCAAAGGCCTTTGCCACGAGCCCGGAACGCCCGGCGCCCATGGTGTAGATACGGTTTGCGTTGAGGATCTCGTTTAAGAGCCCATCGATCTCGTCGTCGGACATGACGTCTGCGATGGTCCGGATCTTCGTTGCCATCAGCCGCATCATATTTTTAACCGGGTGAGTTGTCATTGTAGTTCCACAGATACATTTCACGAGATCCTACATTAGAATATCTCAAATACCTCTATACGCGAGGCGATTAGAGAGCATTTCTCTCCGGTGACGGAGCGTCCGGCCGATTGCCGGAAAATCTCCCGGGATTGATCCGGGAACAGTGCGGCCGCAGGCTGCCGCCGGGATCGGATCTTCCTGAAATAATGCTGTAGAATCCCTATTCCCGGCTAAATTTCTGCGATTCTGCTCCGGGGTTCAGTATGATTGCATCCGGCCGGCACAAAGGCTATACCGGATGGTCTCGAAATACATACAAAGTTCGGCGCCACATCCGGGGCAAAGATGCTGCACCAATCTCACTCAAATCCGATTTGGTGGCCTGATTGCCCATTTTGCTCCGGTGGCGCGCCGATGTTCGTAAATTCCCCTGCATGCAGGGCCAGACAGGGACAACACGGGCCTGCTCCCTCCGCGACCAGCGACGGGAGGGCGCACGGCAGGACCGGAACGATAACAGCGGGTGACAGAAGATGGCGGGGCAGGACGGGTGTCCGGACGGGGAGATCCTCGATCTCTTTGACGAGAGCGTACGGGAATGGTGCATACGAAGGCTTGGCGGACGGTTCACGCCGCCGCAGAGGATGGCGGTCCCGCTCATCCATGATCGAAGGAACGTCCTCATCTGCTCCCCGACCGGGTCGGGGAAGACCCTTGCGGCGTTCCTCGCGATCATCGACGACCTTGTCGTCCGGGCGCGGGAGGGAAGCCTCGAAGACAGCGTCTACTGTCTCTACATCTCCCCGCTCAAGTCGCTCGCAAACGACATCCACAAGAACCTCAGCCTCCCCCTCGAGGGGATCGATGAGCTTGCCCGCGAGCGGGGGGCCGCGTACACCCCCATCCGGCACGCCATCCGCCACGGCGATGTCTCAAAGGCGGATAAGGCGAAGATGGCCCGGAAACCCCCGCACATCCTCAACATCACCCCCGAGACTCTCGGGATCCTCCTCAACTCCCCGAAGTTCCGCGAGAGCCTCCGGACGGTCCGGTGGGTCGTCGTCGACGAGATCCACTCCCTTGCGGGCTCAAAGCGCGGGGTCCACCTCTCGGTGAGCCTGGAGCGTCTCGAAGACCTGGTGAAGGAGGCCGGCGGTGCGTTCACCCGGATCGGGTGTTCGGCGACGATCGAGCCCCTCGACGAGGTCGGCCGGTTCCTGGTCGGCGCCGGGCGCGAGGTCGAGATCGTCGATACCCGGTTTGCGCGGGAGTTCGACCTCTCTCTCATCTGCCCGGTGCCCGACCTGATCGAGACGAACCCCGAAGACCTCTCCGCGAGCCTGTATGCGACGGTCCACCGCCTCATCCAGGAGCACAGGAACACCCTTGTCTTCACGAACACCCGAAACGGCGCCGAACGGATCCTCCAGAACCTCCGGGTCCGCTACCCGGCGTCCTACACCGAGGAGAACACGGGATGCCACCACGGTTCGATGGGTGCTGAGGGGAGGCTGCTTGTCGAGGCGAAACTCAAATCGGGCGGGGTGAAGGTGGTGACGACATCGACGTCGCTCGAGCTCGGCGTCGATATGCCCCACGTCGACCTCGTCCTCCAGGTCGGGTCCCCGAAGTCCGTCGCGGCGCTCCTCCAGCGGGTCGGGCGGGCCGGCCACCGTCTCGGCGAGGTGGTGAAAGGGCGGATCGTTGTCCTCGACCGCGACGAGCTCGTGGAGTGCGCGGTGATGCTCCGGGAGGGGCAGAGCGGATTCGTGGACCGGATCCACATACCGGAGAACTGCCTCGACGTCCTTGCCCAGCACGTCTTCGGGATGGCGCTCGAGGGGGAGCAGCAGGTTGATAGAATGCTCGAGGTCTTCCGCCGGTCGCACTGCTACCGCAACCTCGAGGAGGAGGATCTTGCAAGCGTCGTCCGCTACCTCGCGGGCGAGTACGCGGGGCTTCTAGAGCGGAAGATCTACGCCAAGATCTGGCACGACCCGGAGACCGGGACGGTCCGGAAGCGGGGGAGGAACGCCCGGATGATCTACTTCTTAAACTCCGGGACCATCCCCGACGAGTTCTCCTGCGACGTCCTGACCCGGGACGGGGTCTTTGCCGGCACCCTGGACGAGAAATACCTTGAACGGATGAATAAGGGCGACGTCTTCGTCCTCGGCGGGCAGCGCTACCGGTTCGCCTACCGCCGGGGCGGGAAACTCTATGTTGACCGGACAGGGGATCGGCCGACGATCCCGAGCTGGTTCTCGGAGAAACTCCCGCTCTCGTTCGACCTCGGCCTGCACGTCCTCCGGTTCAAGGAGAGGATGCTTGAAGCGATGGGGACGATGGGGTCTGAAGAGATCGTCGACCGCCTCCTTGCCGACTACCCGGTCGACGAGAACAGCGCCCGGAGCATCTGCGCCATCTTCGAGCAGCAGGTCCTCTACCTGGGCGACGAGGCCGTCCCGACACCGGACCGGATCGTCGTCGAGGAGCAGGTCGACCGGGAGAGCCGCCGCCGCCTCTACTTCTTCATGACCAACTACGGGCTGCGGTTCAACGACGGGTTCTCCCGGATCGTCGCCTATATGATTGCCCGGGACGTGACGACGAACGTCTCGGTCGGTATCAACGACACCGGGTTTCTGGTCTCGATACCGCTCGAGAAGAGGGCCGACCCCGCCCGCATTCTCCGGGCCATCCGGGCAGATGAGTGCCAGGCGATCCTAAAAGAGGCCGTCGGGGAGACCCAGCTCTTAAAGAGGGTCTTTCGGATCAACGCGGCCCGGTCGTTCATGATCCTCAAGAACTACATGGGGCGCAAGAGGAGCGCCCGGCGCCAGCAGGTGAGCGCCGATATGCTGATCAAGTTTGCAAAACAGCTCCCGAACTTCGCCGTGATGCGGGAGACCTACCGCGAGGTGATCGAGGACCGGTTCGAGGCGGAGAACATCCGGCGGATCGCCGACGGGATCGGCGCGGGCGAGATCGATGTCGTCCTGACCCGCGTGGCGTCCCCAAGCCCGCTCGCGTTCGGGATAGCGACGCTCGGCGTCTCGGACGCGGTCTACGCGCAGGACCGGCTCACGATGCTCCGCGAGTTCCAGAAGAGGGTGATGAGCAGCATCGAGGGCGGGGCGGCGGCATGAGCGTGGTTGCCGAGGCCGACCTCCTCTCCCGGTTCGGGTTCTACAAGGGGGCCCTCTACGTCCGCGACCAGTCGCTCTGCGTCGTCTCCGACGTCCATATCGGGCTTGCGGAGGTGCTCCGGCGGGAGGGGCTCCACTTCCCGCTCCACGAGGAGGAGACCCTGCTCGAGCGGTTCGAGGCGATCCTGGACCGGTTCGGCCCGGCGGTCTTCGTCCTCGACGGCGACATCTTCCACGCCTTCGACCGGGTGAGCCGGGCCACGAGGGAGACGTTCGAGACGATCCGTGCTCGGCTCCGGCGGGAGTGCGAGGTCGTCCTTGTGCGGGGGTCGCACGACACCATGCTCCCCGCGATTGCGGCAGGATCGGTCGAGCGCTACGACCGTGGCGGCTACACGGTGGTCCACGGCGATAAGGCGGTCGATGAGCACGGGACGCTCATCATCGGCCACGACCATCCGGCGATCGAGATCGACCTCGCCCGGTTCCCCTGCTTCCTCTACGGCGAGAGCGCCGTCCGCGGGCGGGACCTCGTCGTCATGCCTGCCTTCAACCCGCTCTCCCCCGGCGTCGTGGTGAACTACGCGAGGAGCCGCGACTTCCTCTCCCCTATCCTCCGCCGTGTGGATGCGGGAAGCCTCCAGCCCGTGGTGGAGGTCGACGGCGAGGTGGTGGTCCTCCCGCCGCTCGCGGGGATCCGCCGGTTCGCGTAAGAGTTCAGGTGACTCTCCGGTAGAGGGCGATATCGAGCGGGCCGGCGAACAGGGACCCCACCCTCTCCCCGAAGGCCTTGAAGTGCGGGGTTCCGTTGTGGGCGTCGATCGCGGCCCGGTCCCTCCAGATCTCGATGAACGTGAACTTGGTGGGGTCAGCAAGGTCAGCGTAGAGGTCGTAGGAGACGTTCCCCTCCTCGCCTTTGCTCGCATCGACGAGGTTGAGGGCGATCTTCATGAACTCATCGATCTTCTCCGGTTTTACGTTGCACCGTGCAACAATCGTTATCATGCGCATCGTCTTCCGGTGCCGGGATGTTCCTGCAGAGACGATAAACCTTCCACCCGCCCGGTGAACACCGGAACGCTGTAGAGTCCGGGGTTCCAGGAGGATCCCGGGATTACCGTGTGGGTTGCAAACATCCTCGGCGGAACAGTCACGCTCGTTATCGGGATCGTCATCAGGGTCTTCAACGCGAGCGGCCTCATTGCCGGCTACAACACCGCGTCCGCGGCGGAGCAGGCGTTGTACGACGAGAGAGCGATGACCCGGTTCGTGGGGAACCTCCTGATCGCTGCGTCCGGGATCCTGCTCGCCGGCGGATTGTTGCCTCCCGTGGCCGTCGTATCGTGGGTGATATTCCTCGCGGTCATCATCGGGGGCGTCGTCTACATGAACACCGGGAACCGCTTTAAGCGGTGAAGAGGACAGAGCCCTTCCTTGCCTCAGGCAGGGCCCGCAGGAGTAATACCTATATACGCTCCCGCCCTCCGGAGTCCCGGAGATGAACCCATGTCACGCCGGACCGTTATCATCCTCGCCGCCATTGCGGTGCTCGCCATTCTCGGCATCGCCGTTGCCGTCGTGCTGCCGCAGGGCGGCACCGCCGGGACCCTGCCGCTCGATACGATCACCCTGCCTGCGGGATTCGAGATCGACGTCTACGCCGGGAACGTCACCGGAGCCCGGTCGATGGCCCTCTCACCGAACGGGACGCTCTATGTCGGGAGCCGCGGTGCCGGAAACGTCTACGCCATCCCCGACCGCGACGGCGACGGGAGAGGGGACGAGGTGATCGTCATCGCGAGCGATCTCAACTCCCCGAACGGGGTCGCGCTCCGGAACGGCTCCCTCTACGTCGCCGAGATCAGCCGCATCCTCCGCTACGACGATATCGAGGCGAACCTGGAGAGCCCGCCCGAGCCGGCGGTCGTGAGCGACGCCCTCCCCGGTGAGGCCTCGCACGGCTGGAAGTTCATCGCGTTTGGCCCCGACAGGAAACTCTACGTCCCGGTCGGGGCGCCCTGCAACGTCTGCAACCCCGACGACGAGCGGTTCGCCACGATCCACCGGATGAACCCGGACGGGACCGATCTCGAGATCTACGCCCGGGGCATCCGGAACACGGTGGGGTTCGACTGGCACCCCGAGACCGGTGAACTCTGGTTCACCGACAACGGCCGCGACTGGCTCGGCGACGACGTCCCGCCCGACGAACTGAACCGGGCGCCGGACGCCGGGATGCACTTCGGGTTCCCCTACTGCCACGGCACGTCGATCGCCGATCCCGAGTTCGGGGCCGGGCGGTCGTGTGCTGAATTCACCCCGCCCGAGCAGGAGCTCGGCCCGCACGTCGCCGCGCTCGGCATGCGGTTTTATGATGGCGGGCAGTTCCCGGAGGAATACGCGAACCGGATCTTCATCGCCGAGCACGGGTCCTGGAACAGGCTCGAGCCGATCGGCTACCGGGTGATGATGGTCACGCTCGAGAATGGGACGCCCGTCTCCTACGAGCCCTTTGCAGAGGGCTGGCTCCAGGGGCGGGACGTATGGGGAAGGCCCGTCGATGTCGAGGTCGCCGGCGACGGGTCGCTCCTGGTCTCGGACGACCGGGCGAACGCCGTCTACCGGATAACCTATACGGGGGTCACTTCCCCTTCCGGATAACCCTCTTGAAGGGGAACGGGGTCGGGCCCGGCGTGATGATCGGAAACGTCCCCTCCGCCGCCCGCCGGACGTCCTCGATCGAGTAGAACGCCTTTGGGTTGAACTCGTGGATGGCGTCCTCCACGTTCTTGATATTCTTTCTCTTGACCACTGAGAAGATGACCTTGCCCGGTCCCTGTTTGCCCTGGGCGTCGAGGACCGTCACCCCGTAGCCCGCGGCGCGGAGGTAGTTGATGAGGTTCGTTGCATCCCGCTGAGTGATGATCCGGATGAGGGCAAGCCCCATCGCGAGCTTCTCCTCGACGATCATCCCGACGTAGTTTCCCGTGGCGAACCCGGCCGCGTAGGCGAAGTAATTGAGCGGGTTCGTGAGGTTCTGAAAGATCTGGCCGACGGCGATGATCCAGATGAAGACCTCGAAGAACCCGAGGACCGGGGCGACCATCTTCATCCCCCGCGATACGAAGATGATCCGCATCGTCCCGATGGTGACATCGCAGATACGTGCAAGGAAGATGAATAACGGGACGGCGACCAGGGAGAAGAACTCCGGACCGACATCCGGGACGATGCCGAGCATAGATCAGGATTGATGAGCGGGTAATATAATTCTATCCATATGTAAATATCTGCCGCACAGGAAAAATCAATGAGACCCTGTTTTCAGGGATATTAACGGAGAATTGCAGGAAAAATGGGTTGAGCCGGATCGAGATCCCTCAACGGGTGCGAAACCCGTCGGGCATCACTCCTTCGCCCGCAGTTTCTCGATCTCTTCTTCGACCTCTCTGGCGCCCTGCTCGTAGAACTCCTTCTCTTTCGGGTCCAGTTCGATGAGCAGGCGGTAGAACTCGCCCGCGTGCACCTTCTCCTCGTCCGCGATATCCCGCAGGACCTCGCGGGCCAGTTCGTTGTCGGTGGCGTCGGCCATCTGGAGGTAGAGCTGGATGGCCTCGTATTCCGCGGCGATCGTGTAGCGGATGGCGCGGATGAGTTCGTTGTGGCTCATCGTCCGGTCGATGTTGTTTCCGGCAAACGGTTGTGAAAATTCAGGCATATGATAAACCTCACGAGATCCGTTCCGGCCGCAGGAGCGTGCCGGGAATTGATCGGTTTGCCCGGAGAAGATATATGCCGGTCGGTTTTTGCGTGGCGGGAGAGGAAGAGCCCGGTCCGTCCGGTCCGGCCCCTGCAGGCGCCCTGCTCCCTGTGCTTTTGCGTGTGGTGAGGGAGAGATGGATGACAGCGTCCGGTGGGGCGGGATACGATCGATCCGTTTCTCTCTAAGTGCCCCTATAATCAATAATATTCAATCAACTGTGCTGTACGTCATCGGATATTTTCCATATCTCTAAATAGTATTCCACGAGAGTTACACCTGAATGTAAATTCAGGTGATCAAGATGGACAACGACCGGGTGAAGGGAATTTGCCCGATAACGCTCCTTTTTGCGCTGACAGTGCTTATCTGCGCGCTGATAGCACCGGCAGCTGCTGAGACCCTGCCCGACAGGGTCTATGTGAACGCATCGTATGACGATGAAACACCCGACTATGGGATACTGAACTTCTCGAGCATTCAGGACGCCATCAACGGCGTCACGGAGGGCGGGGAGGTCTGGGTCTACAACGGGACATACAATGAGTCGGTCGTGATCGATCGAAGCATGACCGTCACGACTGTCTCATACCTTGAATGCCCTGACCTTGATGGGGTGACCCTCGACGCCATGGGTGCGCATACCGGTGTCGAGATCATCGCAGATCAGGTCTCTTTCTCCGGGTTTAAGGTCGAAAACGCCTCCGGGGTCGGGATCTATGCCCATGGTGCCAGCGCGGTCGAGATCATCCACAACAACGTCTCGGTCCTCGAGGAGATCTATGCGCTCACCTATGGCATCGTGGTCCAGGTCGGCACGGATGTCTGCATAGAGGGCAACGAGGTGCGTGCCATCGGGAGCAGCACTCAGGCGGGCATCACGGTCGATGAGGTGACCGATGCCTGCATCCACGACAACTACGTCGTGGCGGTCTCGCAGCACCAGGAATCGGCAGCCTTAGGGCTGAATCCCATTGTGATTCGTGTCGCACCTGACCTTGAAGAAGAAGATGACCCGGCCTTCGCTGTCGAGGACGCTGATCATTCGATAGAGTCTCTCGGGGTTCTGATCATCAGGAGTGCCGATGTCGTCGTCGAGAACAACCGGGTCGTATCCGTGGGCGCCTGCACCCCGGATGAGCCGGATCTGCACCACTCGGCCGTTGGGGCCTGGGGTATCCGGTCCGGCAACTCGGAGGGCCTGAAGATCCTGGAGAATAACGTCACGGTCGTCGGAATGGCTCTCGACGCAGCCTGGACCGTCGGTATCCTCGGCCACGGCGAGAACGCGCTCGTCCAGAACAACACGGTCGAGGTTGTCACCGAGTCCCGGGTCGTCCTGCCAGTAGGCATCGTGATCTCCGATGCCGAGAAGGGGCAGGTTCTCGATAACGAGGTCGAGGTAGAGGCCACCTGCATCGGCGATCCCGACGGAGAAGGCGGCAGCCCGGAGTCCACCGGCATCATAGCCGACAATTCGCCGAAAGCCCAGGTTCTCAGGAACGACGTTCGATACACGCTCACCGTCACCGACGCAGGCCAGCTGGCCATGACGTCGGCAGCGGGTATCCACATTCGCGGATGCGACGTGTCCCGGGTGAGTGAGAACATCGTCATCATCCAGACCGGGATCTTCAACCTGCCGGTCGACGGTGACGAATCCACTCAAGGCGAAGAGTCCCTGACTCTGGGGGTCGGGAGGGTTAAAGGCATCGACGTCGAAGTGAGCAACGAACCCGAGATCTGCGATAACGTCGTGCATGCCTTCGGCACTGTCATGGCCTACGATGAGACTACCGGGGAACTCAATGTGGGCGCCCTCTCCGCTCTCGTCCTGACAGGCATCCACGTCTGGACCGCCTCCGACGACCTCCTCGTGAACCCCGTGGTCCACGAGAACGTGGTCGTGGTCAGGGCGCAGACGCAGACCAATCTCGTCCCCGGACTGTTGCTCGATGAAGAAGAGGTAAAAGCTGCCCTTGCAGACAACAGCGCTCTGTGCGCCCGTTATGTCGGCATGATGCAGGAGAGTGAGGAGTTCTCCGTCGCAGCGTGCCTCGCGGACACCGAAGGCCTGTCGACCCTCACGGGGAGCGACCTTGAGTTCGAACCGAACATCAATGAGGCGACCTTCGCCGCCGCACTCACGGTAACAGCCGGCATCGTCCTCGAAGATGTCCTGAACCCGGAGGTCTGCTGCAATTACGTGCCGGTGTACCAGGACGTCGCCGTTATTGCGGCTGACCTGCCGGTCAATGATGAGATGCTTACGGCTCCTCTCTCGTTAGGGCTTATCGACCAGGTCTTCTCGGATGAACAGGTGCGGCAGGCGGTCCTGCTCGGCCTCATCGACGAGAACGGCAACGAGTGGCAGAGTCTCTCCGAAGAGGACAGAGCGGCGATCACGGATGCCGTCCTGGCCGGAGATACCGGTGTTCTTGCAGCCTATACCGAAGGCGAGACGCTCACCGGGTATCAGGCACTCATGGAAGACGGGGAAGCGTTCGAGTTCCTGAGCGGAACCCGGCTTGCAGCCACGATCCCGCTCTCGGTAAGCTGCGGCGTTTATGTCAACGACGCCGAGGGAGACGTGGTGGTCCACGACAACGAGATCGAGGTAGAGACCAGCGCCGCCGGCATTGCATACGCGGCTGGCGACGAACTCGATGCGCCCGACGCAGCGGCCGGATCCGCCGGCATTGTTGCGGCGTTCGGTCTTGTCGGAGAGGGTGACTCCATCGACGTCGAAGAGAACTGCATCCACGTAACCACCAACGGAGCATTCCTGAGCGACGCCCTTGGAGGCGCAAACGAGACCGCCGACGCAGCGGCAGGCACCGCGAACCTCCTCCTCGCGGTTGGCGTCAGTGCAGCCGCAGACGAGTGCGCCGTGAACAACAACAACATCGCTGTCGCGCAGGGCAGCCTGGCCCTTGCCCGGGCGTTGAACATGGTGAAGGACAGGACGGCCCTCAGCGTTGCCGCTGCGGCGGGCGTGGGCGTCGGCATCATCCTCGATGCGGATGAGGTCTTCGACCTGGATACCTACGAGCCCGCTCTCCCTACACCGGACGAAGAGTTCGCGGACATCGTCCAGGGCAACACCGTCTCGATCACGACGGAGAACCGTGCTTTCTCGTTCGCCGAGATGCTGCTCCCCGCACCCCTTGACGGGTCGTCGAACGCGCTCTCCGGCGCGGCAGGAGCCGCGGCGAGCTTCGGCATCGTCGCACCCGAGGCTGACGTGCTCGATAACGTCGTCAGCACGACCGCGAACCAGAGCAGCGTTGCGGGCGCATCCGTCCTTGAAATGCCCGTCCCCGCCTTACAGGCAGCGGAGATCGACCTGCCCGGCGCCGGGGCCGCAAACCTGGGAGTCGCTGTCTCCAGCGGTATCCTGACCGTGCGCTCCTACATAGAGGGCAACACCGTCTACACAGAGGCGAACTCGGAAGTGATCGTTGAGGCGGAGACAGAGGAACTCCTCGAGGACGCCGGCATCCTCGCCGGCACCGTGGTGGCCGACGTCGGCATCGTGAGCCTGAGCCCCTCCTACATCGATGGGAACACCGTGGACGGAGCGGCATTCGCGAGCATCGAAGGCATGGTCGACGGCGACCGGGTGGACACTGGCTTCCTGATCCTGGGCCTGGACCTCGGCATCCTCTCGGTGGGCAGCGATGCGACATTCAACAACATCCACAACGGCTACATCGGGCTCCCCTACTACTACGAAGAGGAGGAGTACGAGCCCTACGCCTTCTACAACTGGTGGGGCGACGCGAGCGGCCCGTCCGGGCTCGGCCCAGGCACGGGAAGCCCGGTCACCGGCACTATGAACTACGAGCCCTGGCTGACGCAGCCGGCGGACGTCGTCCTCGAGACCGGCAAGTCCTGTTTCGGCCTTGAGATCGGGTCGCCCAACATCGGCGGCGACGGCAACCGCACCGGCCTTGAGCCGGGCTGGAACACCCTCTCGTTCCCGCTCGCGCTCGAGAACAACACCTGGCAGGCGGTCACCGGGGCCGGCGACGGTCTCGACTACGCGGTCGCCTGCACCTGGGACGCCGTCGGCCAGCGGTGGGTCCAGGTGACCGGTGCAAGCAAGATCAACCCGCTCGACGCGGTCTACATCAGGATGAACGATTACGACCGTCTCACGGTCGCGATCAGCCCGGAGATCACGAGCCCGCCGAAGAAGATGCTCCGGGCGGGGTGGAACCTGGTCGGCCCGGCGTATGACCTGGAGAACGGGCCGATAGGCGCTCCCTACCTCTGGTGGGGAGAGCCCTACGGGACCCCGGTCACCAGGACGCTCGCCTCCGTCGAGAAGACACCGGCCGGCCTCATGGGTTACAACGTCGTCGTCTCCCCGTCCATCAACCCCGAATCCTGGGTCTATATCCCGGGTGACGGGACGGAGCCCGATATGGACGCCACCTGCGGCTACTGGGTCTACATGAAGAACCCCGTCGAACTTGCCGGGTTCTCCTCGACCCCCCTCCCCATGCCCGAATGGGCCTGGGACCTGTGAGGGCGGGGGCCCACCAACCCTTTTTGAGGAACAACCATGAAGCGAAGACCAGCACCACGAACCACAGCCATCCTCACGCTCCTCATCGCCGTCAGCCTCCTCGCCGTCCCCGCGCTCGCGGACGACGATGACCTGTCGACAATCCCCCACTTCTTCTACGGGCAGGTCCACGATGTGGACGGCAAAAACGTCCCGGCAGGCTCGATCATCGTCGCATCGGTCGCGGGGAGCCCCGCGGGAACGATCACCGTGACCACGGCGGGCCGGTACGGGACCGACTACGGAGACGGCGATAAACTCCTCGTCTGGACTCCGACCGTGCAGCCGGGCGACACCATCGTCTTCCACATCGGCGGGATTCTGGCAGTCGAGTCGGCAGTCTACGAGAGCGGCGGCCTCACGAACCTGACGCTCACCGCGAGCGCACCCATCCCCACCCCAACCCCCACGCCGACAGGCGGAGGCGGCGGAGGCGGCGGAGGATCGCACCCCACCCCGATCTCCACCTCCACCCCGTCCGTACCGGCGGCACCCGTCGGGCAGGCGTCTCTCCCTCTCTCGGCGACCGGTGAGGTCAGCGAATCGGTGACGGTCAGGACCGGCGACGGCGTCGGTTCGCTGACCATCGGCGAGGGCACGCGTGCCCGCGACGCAGGCGGAGATCTGCTCGGCGAAGTGACCATAGCCCGCGCTGACCCCGCTGCGGTGCCCCCGACCCCTCCGGGGACGGCGATCGGCTTCGCCCTCACCTGCGGGCCGGCCGGCGCCACCTTCGACCAGCCGGTCATCATCACCTATACGCTCTCCGAGGAGGAGTGGGAGGGGGTCAGTGACCTCGCCACCCTGCAGGTGATGTGGTACAACCCCGGAACCGGCGAGTGGCAGGAGGTCCCCGCAACCGTGGATCCGGCAACCCGGACCGTGACGGCGCAGGTCTCGCACTTCAGCCTCTTCGCCCTGACGTGGGCCGCCACGTTACCGGGGGAGACGGCCACCCCGGCCGTGACCGGAGCGCCGGGAACCGTGCCGGGCGCCGAGGTCACGCAGGGTGAACCGGATGCAGAAGCCGCTGGGGACCTTCCCATGGCCGCCATCGCCATGGTCGCAGGGACCCTCGTGATCATCGCGGCAGGGTTCCTGCTGCTCAGGCGGCGCTGACTCCCCATCCTATTTTTCCGTTCCCGGAACCTTGATGCGCCGGCAGAAGAGACCCTGAAGGGGGACCCGGGACCGCCATGATACTTCCGCCTGCATTCTACGAACGGGATACCGTGACCGTCGCAAGGGACCTGTTAGGGTGCCTGCTCGTCCACCGCGAGGAGGCGGGGACGACGATGGGCTGGATCGTCGAGGTCGAGGCCTATCTCCGGGACGACCCGGCGGCACACTCGTTCCGGGGTGAGACGGCGAGGAACCGGGCGATGTTCGGGCCGGCGGGGCATGCCTATGTCTACCGGATCTACGGCCTGCACACCTGCGTCAATATCGTGACCGGGCCCGCGGGGGTCGGGGAGGCGGTCCTCGTCCGGGCGCTCGAACCCGCCTGCGGGATCGACCTGATGCAGGCGCGGCGGGGGACCGACGACCCCCTCGCGCTCGCGAGCGGCCCCGGAAAACTGACGCAGGCCCTCGGCATCACGATGGACCTCGACGGGACCTCGCTCTCCGGGGGTCCCCTCCAGGTCTGGTCGCCCGAGAGCCTCCCCGGCCGCCTGCCGGAGGGGTGGCCGGGGGAGATCGTCCGGACGACCCGGATCGGGATCACGAAGGCGGCGGACCTCCCCCTCCGGTTCTACCTCAGGGGGAGTCGTTACGTCTCGCGGCGGTGACCCCCGCCGGGGCCCCGGCGGCGGACCAGGCCCCCTTCCACCGCCTGGCCCTGGAGCGTTATCGTCTTCTCGGCCACCGGGATCTCTTTTCCCGCCCGCTTGAGGGCCTCATCGACGACATACCGCACCCCGCTGCAGCAGGGCACCTCCATGTGCAGGACGGTGATCGACTGGATAGCGTGCCGCGAGAAGATATCCGCGAGTTTCGTGATGTAGCCGGCGACGTCCGCGTCGAGTTTCGGGCAGAAGATGAGCAGGACCCTGTCCCGCAGGAACTCCCGGTGAAACTCCCCGTATGCGAAGGGAACACAGTCCCCGGAGACGAGGAGGTCCGCGTCGTCGAAGTAGGCAGCGGCAGGATTTGCGAGCGTCAACTGGATGGGCCACTGCCGGAGTTCCGACTCCACCCGTGCGGCCTGCTCCGTCTCCGCGGCCTCTTCCCGGAGAAGGCTCCTTGCCACGGTACCCGGACACGCGGTCTCTCTTCCGGGGAGGGTCCGTGCCATGGAGCCCGGGCATGCCGCCGGGCCGGCGGGGGTCTCGTGCGGGGGGACCGGGATCTCGTGGGCGTTCAGGTAATCGATTGCCCGGCTGTAGAGGGCCTTCTCATTGTGGCCGAGGAGGTGCTCGAGGTGCGCCCTGATGACGGCCTCGCCCTGGGGGACGATCTTCTCCATCACCGCCTCCTCGCTGTACGGCCCGGCCTCCCGCTCGACGACGCAGATCGCCCCTTCCGGGCACGTCCCGACGCAGGCGCCGAGCCCGTCGCAGAAGAGGTCGCTCACGAGCCTTGCCTTCCCGTCAATGACCTGGAGCGCTCCTTCCGGGCAGTCCGGTATGCAGACCCCGCACCCGGTGCACTTCTCCTCGTCGATCTCGATGATCTTTCGCTTCATTCCGCTCCTCTCCGTATGATTCAGTCTCTACGTTGCCGATGGTCAAAAGCGTTTGCGACAGAGGATCCCGGCATGAAAGCAGTTATCCGGGAGCGGAGAGAACTGTAGAGTAATGCCCTCCTCTCCACGCCGCTACCCTGCTCCTGCCTTCGACGTCTTCAACGTCTACTTCGAGCGCATCTACGACCCGACGATGCACGTCGTCTTCGCCCTCGACGGCGAGGTCGACGCCGGGGCCCTGCGGGAGGCGACACGACGGCTGGTCGCATCCGACCCCTACATACGGTCCCGGTACGCGGAGGCGGACGGCCGGGCTGTCTGGGAAGAGGTTCCGGAGGAGGAGTGGGAGAAGGCGTTCGTCCTCGGCCCGGCCGGCGGGGACGAGCCTCTCAAGACGCCCCCGCCGCCGCTTGACGTCCGGGTCGGCCCGCAGGTCCGGGTCACCCTCTACCGGCGGGAGAAGGGGGATATCGTCGCCGTCACCTGCCACCACGGTTTCTGCGACGCCTCCGGCGCCCTGGGCCTCGCCCGGCGGGTCTTTGCGGCCTACCGGGGGGTCATGGAGGACCCGGAGTTCCGGCCTCCCCCCGTCGCACCCTGCGGCCGGGGCACGGACCATATCCTCCGTCTCTACTCTGAAGAGGAACAGAGACAGGCGCTTGCTGAGGAGGAGCCGTTCGCCGACCGGTGGCGGTTCCCGGTCGAGCGGACCGGGCGGGGAACGCCGCGGGTTGCCAGCCGGACGCTCGCCCCCGAACGGCTCGCCCGGATAAAGGCGTTCGGGAAGGAGCACGGAGCCACGGTGAACGATCTCCTCATCGGCGCGTTCTTCCTTGCCTTTGCGAACGTCCGGGACGATCCCCGGGACCGGGGAGCCCCCCGGTCGCTCCTGACCTCCGCCGACCTCCGGAAGCAGTATCCCGGCATCCACGGCGAGGACCTGCCGGTGAACCTCTCGATCGCCTTCGAGATCACGGTCTCCATGGGGGAAGGGGCGGAACTTGAGGATATCATCGGCCAGGT
>JAEWMO010000071.1 GCA_023457135.1 Methanobacteriota archaeon
GATCGGGTTCGTGGGCCACAGCGTCGGGGCGCTTTTCGGGGCGGTGCTCGCCGGCGTCGATCGGCGTCTCCGGGCCGCCGTCCTGATGACGGGCACCGGAAGGTTTGTCGACGTCGCCGCCGTGAACCTGCCCGACCTGCAGGGCGAGAAATTCGAGCATTACCGCCGGACGCTCGCGGAGCTCGACCCTGCCGTCTGGGTCGGCCGTGCTGCACCCACCCCGCTCTTCTTCCAGGCCGCTCGTCGCGACGAGTTCTTCACGGAGGAGCAGACCTGCGAGTTCTTTGAGCAGGCAAGCGAACCGAAGACGCTCAGGTGGTACGACGCGGGCCATTCTCTCGATGAAGCAGCCCGCCGGGACCGTACCGCGTGGCTGGCAGAGCAACTCTCCCCGGGTTCCCGGCGGTAGTTTGCTACGGAACCACTTTTTTGTTATAAAGGGTAAAATTATAATAGGTAAAGTTCTTACAACCACATGGCCAGGCGCCGTGCGCGATGGAGCCCCCGCCTGCGTCTCGATCCGTCATACCCTTTCCAGTGTGCTACTGCACGTCCACCATACCCATCCAATTACTTTTTGCGATTCGCCCCGGCAGTGCTATTTCCCTCACCTCAACCCGGTCTACTGGCCGCCACGGTACCTGCGGTCCGGTGCCGGCGCCTGACGGCACGCCACGGCCGCCGCCCCCTCTTCCATCCGTCCTTGAGCCGTACCACGATACACCAGACCACAACCACCTTGCCCCCCGGTATGTTCGGGGTCGCAGGAGTTGGGGTATGGCCTCTGACAGGGTAAGGGAACGCACGCCGCACCATATCAACGCCCTGATAAACCGGAAGATTGCCGGGCGTCTCCGCTATCTTGCGGCACAGAACGACGACGAGATCACCGGACGGATCCATGACCTGGATCGCGAATGGGATGTTGAACGGGCGCTGGAGGCGAACACGGCGCTTCCCGGAATGACGGGGCTTGCGCTCAGGGTCTTCCGCGACCGGCGCTGGCTCATCCCACCGGCCCTCGTTCTGCCGTTCCTGCTCCAGCACGCCGTGCAGGGATGGTGCCCGCCGCTTGAGGCCTTCCGGCGGCCGGGGTTCCGCACGAGGAGAGATCGACCGGGAGAAGTACGCCCAAACTGCTGCGCGGTGACTTTCGTGGCATCCGCCTGGAGGACCGGGGTTCGCCGGCAGAACGTCCGAAGGCAGCTCTTCACGCAGCAGAAGAACAGTCTGTGTAACGGTCGAGGAGAACTACCCCGGGAGTGTGCCGTTCCCGGGGAGATCATTCTGGTGGGCGGGATTGGTGGGTTGTAGGAGAGCCACTCAATGTTCTCCCCGCCGGCACCCCGGGCGGGGCGGGGTTCGCCGCTGTCCGCACCCGGTATATCGGGCAGCCGCCTGAGTACATGCCTGTGTGGTCCGGCCGGAGGACGCTTCCCGGGGTCCGCCGCAGGTGCCGGGTGTGCGGCGGGCAGGGAGAGCCGCTCCGGTTCCGGGTATCGCGCTGCCCCTGCGGTGGGAATGACTCCGCACCGCTACAGAGAACTCAATCCGGCCGGGGATATATTGCTACGACGGTTGGAGTGGGATCGTTGAACCGGCGGGTTCAATGCTCACGGCGGGCTGTCGGCAAGGTCGCGGATGTACCTGAGTGCCGACAGCGCATCCTCGCGCTTCCGGTCGACGGCATGCTCCCCGGCAAACGCGAGAAAGCGGGCAAGATCCTCAGGGGGCACCGCCCCTTCCGCGGCCTCGACGATCGCATCGTAGGTCCGCTCAGGAAAATAGAGGCCCTGTGCCGCAGCGAGGATGCCCCGGGCCGCATCGGCCCCGACCACCCCGCGCGCGAGCGCCTCCTGCAGGGTCGCCCGGATGTTCACGAGCGGCTCGGAGAGCGGGATGAAGGTCTCGGGATCGAAGACGAGCGCCACCTCGTCGTCGGCGACGAGCCTCCCTTCCCGGTAGGCCCGGTAAACCTCCCCGACGCCCTCCATCCCGAGGCTGTCGAGTTCCGCGGCACGGAGGGCCCCCATGCTGGAGGCGCCGACGACCCGCACACCAGCCCGGAGCGCGGCGAGGACCTCCCGGTGGGCGACGGCGCAGTCCTGGAAGAAGACACCGTCGATGAGCCCGATGATCCGGGCCCCGGTTCGTGCGGCATCCGCTATATCGCCCCGCTTTGCCGGGGGGCGGTAATCGGCGTCGAGGATCGCCCGGGCAGAGGCGAGGTCACAGCTGGGACCGAGGAAGACGACGATTCCGGGCGTCACGGCACCTCCTTCCCATCCGGTCCTGGTCCATTGCATACATCTCGAGGCCGGGCACGATCACCCGGACGACCGGGATGCCGATCTCCGGCCGGGTCAGGTCGACCACGATCACCCGCGAGAGCCCGGCCTCCGCGAGCCGGCCGGTGACATGCCCGATGTCGGTCAGGAAGTCGTCGCTGTCAAACGACGGCATGGCCGCAAACTCGACCGAACCGTTCTCCGCGAACCAGTGCCGGTTCAGCCGCTTCGTCCGCTCGTAGCCGATCATCCGCCGGACGTCCGCCGTATCGGTATCCTCCCGGGCTCCGTGGATCTGGGTCAGCCTGCTCTGGGCGACCTCGGTGAGCGCCCGGAGGACGGCGATCCGGGCGCTCGTGTGCGAGCCCATCCCTATGGTGAGGAGCGCGGGATCTTTGAGCACCACGTCGTCGGCGACCGCGGCCACCGTCGGGATCCCGGTGTCGCTCGTGATATCCCGGAGGGTGATCTCGACACCGGCGGCCGCGAACTTCGCGAGCAGGTCGGCCGCAAGCCCGTCCGTGACCCCCTCGATCCGCGGTCCGGTCTTTTTCGTCACCTCGACGAGCGACCAGGCATCGCGTTCGACCACCTCCATCAGGGCATGGAACGTCGCCTCCTCGATCGTGTTCCCCGATGCGAGCCCGTTGGTGTTCGTCCGGAAGAGGCGGCCGCAGGTCACCGGGAGAGGGTGGAAGACCGCGTGGGCGGGAACGAGCACCTCCTCATCCTGCACGATGTCGTATCCTGCGACCCACGGGACCACCAGATCGGCCGGGACCCTCTCGGGGAGGATCAGGTCCGCCGGGTCGATGGCGTTCCTATCGGCCGAGAGATCGCTGTATCTGCCGGTGACGATCTCCCGGCCGTCCATCTCGCCCGAGTAGCGCTCGATCCCCTCCATCATCGCCGAGACTTCCGCCTCTATGGGGGTGGCGCCCTTGCCGTTGTAGACCGATATCGCTCCCGCCTCCGCGGTCGGGCGGATGCTCGAGAAGACCGGGATCCCGATCCGGTCGAGGCTCGTGATATCGGCGATCCGGGTGATCCCCGCGGTCGGGAGCTTTGCCCGGGCCCGTTCCAGCGTCTCTTCCGGGGGAACCGTGCGCTGGGTCTCCTTCGCGTAGGCTTTACGGCAGGACTGCAGCCGGATCATGCATCGCCTCCGGACGACTCGCCCGGCACCCAGCGCTCGCCGTCCTTCCCGATCTCCTTCTTCCAGATCGGCACGCTCTGCTTGATCCGTTCGAGGATATATTCGCAGGCATCGAACGCCTCTTTCCGGTGCCCCGCGCCGACGATGATGAGGAGGATATTCTCCCCTACCCGGAGCCGTCCTATCCGGTGGATGACCGTCACGGCCCCGATCGGGAACCTGCTAAATGCTTCGCCCCGGATTGTCTCGAGTTCCTCCACCGCAACCTCCTCGTAAGCCTCGAGTTCCATAGCCTCAAGGCCGCCGTCGTTCCTGACGATGCCGAGGAAGGTGACCAGGCCGCCCATATCAGGCCTTCTTACCCGGTCAAGCTCGGCGTTCACATCAAAATCGTCTCTTGTTACGCTGATCATGCTGACATCCTCCGTCACCCGCCCGCTACCGGCGGGAAGAGCGCGACCTCGTCGCCTTCGGCGAGGGTGAGCGTCGCGGCCTCCGCACGCCGCACGCGCCTGCCGTTGTGCATCAGTATCACGTGTCCCCTGAGTTCTCCGCTCTCCTCGAAGAGCGCCTCACGAGCCTCTTGTGAGACATCGCCGACCGCTGCAAGCAGCCCGCTCATCGTCGCATCCCGGGGGACCTCCAGCGTGAGCTCCCCTCCGATGGCTTCCCGCAACCGGGCAAATGCCCTTACCCTGACCTGCATCTTCTCTTCCTCAGCACCGGCCCTTTCCGCACGCGCTGCAGTCTTCCTGCCGCTCAACCGGCAGGGTCGCCACGCCGGCGGCATTCTCATCGCCGACGGTTGCATGGGTCGCAACGACCCTGAGATCAGGGTTCTGCACGAGGATAATAACCCGGGCGCTCGCGAGCGGTTCCCGGACATCCTCCCCGAAGAGCGCGATCTGCCGGCGGTATCGTTCCAGTCACCGATTCGTGAGCATCTCAGGTCTGTCCTCCAGTGCGGCGCATAGAGGATCTCACGTCCGCAGACGAATACGCTTGTTATGTGGTGCCCGGGGCGATTTGAAGATTGTGATTCCACAAAGTCGCTGTCGCCGGCAGCCGCTCAGGGAGAGCCTCAGATCCGTTCCATCGGATTTAATGCTTCACAATATATATAATTCACATAATAAATGTCGCAGCAAGACCGGTGCGATTCGACGAAATGTATATATCAGTTATCGTGAATACTCCGCCGGGACTGGCACCAACGCTAGAATTGGGGGGATTGATAGCATTACCGCAGGACTCATCGACGATAAGGAGAGGTGGGACGCGTTCATAGACGAGAGCGCCTCCGGCCGCCTCTTCCACAGGTGGGACTTCATGAAGATCACGGAGAAGCATACGGGCTTTCGGTTTCTCCCCTACGGCATCTTCAAGGGCAACGAACTGATCAGCGTCTTCCCGCTCTTCCAGAAGCAGATGCACGGGATCAACCTCCTCCTCTCGCCTCCTCCTCTCCAGTCGGTGATCCCGTATCTCGGGTTCGTCATGGGCCGCCGTTACGAGACCGCAAAACAGAGCAAAAAGGAGTCGATGCTTGCAAACGTTGCACAGGACCTTGAGGGCGAGTTTGCAGCCCTGGCCCCGAACTACCTCGCCATGACCCAGGTCCCGGGATTCATCGATATCAGACGTTTTCTCGGCGAGGGCTACGACACCCGGATTCACTTCTCGTACCTCATCGACCTCAAACCGCCCCTCCAGGAGATCCAGGACGGTTTCTCCTCCAACCTCCGGACCAAACTCAGGAAAGTCGAGAAGAACGGCTACCGCCTCGAGAAGAGCACGGACATCTCGATCTTCTACTCCACGGTTGCCGGGCGGTTCAGCGATCCCGAGATGAACGTCCCGATGATCAGCCGGGCCTACTTCGAGGACCTCTTCCGGGCATATCCGGACGAACTCGGCCTCTACTACCTCTACGACACCGAAGGAGCGGTGACGGGGGTGCAGGCCACCCAGGAGTACAAGGTCTTTACCCTGTGGATGGGAGCCCCGAAGATGACCGCTATGCCCGGCAACGAGTTCCTGCAGTGGCTCCTCCTCCAGCAGGCAAAGAACGAGGGATACTGCCATATGGAGAATCTCGGGGCGAACAACGAGAACTTGAACCTCTTTAAGTCCAAGTTCAACCCCTCGCTCACCCTCTACCTGGAACTGAGCCGGCAGGACCTCATCGGCAGGGTGGCACGCTGGGC
>JAEWMO010000072.1 GCA_023457135.1 Methanobacteriota archaeon
GGGTCCCCCACGCGGTCGTCTTCGTCAAAGAGATCGGCGCCGTCGACATCGCCACGGCCGGCCCGGCCATCCGGAACCACCCCTCCTTTCCCGAGGGGGCAAACGTCAACTTCGTCGAGACCGCCGGGGACGGCACGCTCCGAATAAGGACGTTTGAGCGCGGCGTCGAGGACGAGACATTCAGCTGCGGCACCGGCGCGACCGCATCCGCCGCAGTCGCCCGCCACCTCAGAAAAACAGGGGATACGGTGAGGGTCGAGACGAAAGGCGGCCCACTCGTCATCCGCTTCGGTGAGGCCGTCACGATGGAAGGCCCCGCCGAGACGGTCTTTGCGGGCCTTATACCGCTCTGATCCCGTCTTGTGTGATCACAAAATCGAACGAGAGGCCTTCCGGCCGGGACCGGTGCTTCCGGAGCATCGCCCGCCGGACGCCGTTATCCTTCTTTTCGAGCCTGATGATGGCTTTCGAGAGGTGCTCGAGCGCCGTCCCCCCGAGCCCCGCGACCCGGTCCCGCTCCACATCCATGTAGATCTGGTTGGTGATCAGGGCCGGGATGTCATACTTCTTCGCGAGGCCGAGGAGCTTGATCATGTGGTGCGAGAGCCGCCGCAGCGCCTCACGGCCGAGATCGAGCTCGGTCCGGTAGAGGGCGGTCGCCGAGTCCATCACGATGAGGTCGACGGGAGCGCCTTCCCGCTTCCTGAGCAGGCCCTCCGCGTCGGCGAGCATCGTCCCCTGCTGGGCGAAGTCGAGCGGTTCGAAGAGGTAGAGCCGGTCCGCGAACTCCGCGGCATGCCCCCCGGCAACCTGGGTGAACCGCTCGACCGAGAAGCCCTCGGTGTCGATGTAGACGACCGAACCCCCGGCCCGGAGCGTGGCCACGGCCGCCATCAGGCAGAGGGTGCTCTTCCCGCTCGCGGGCTCGCCGTAGATCTGGGTGACCGTCCGCCGTTCGAGCCCGCCGCCCAGCAGGTCGTCGAGGGCCGGATTTCCCGTGCTGACCCTGTCCGGCTTCATGGTTCGAGCACACCCCGCTCGATGAACTGCGCCCGTGCAGCCGCTTCGACCGCCCCGGCGACCTCCCGGAGGGGGATGCCGAGGTCGCGGGCAGAGGCCGCCGCCTGCTCGTACTCCGCCTTGAAGGAGGTGATCTTCCCGTCACACCAGCCGCATTTGACGTCGACGGTGAGGTCCCGGCCCCGGAGAGTCACTGTGACTGCTTCAATCGTCCGCTCCGCGACGGCCCGGTGGACCATCGGGATGCACCGGATGCCGAGCGTCCCGAGCTCGGCGGCCATCACACCGACGAGGCGGTCGGTTGCGTCGGGCCGGCAGACGACCCGGACGAGGTGGCCGCTCCGGCCCTTCTTCATCACCACCGGAACGGCGCTTGCGTCCCGTGCCCCTTCCTCCATCAGGCGGCCGATCGTGTAGGCGAGGGCCTCCCCGGTGACGTCGTCGACGTTCGTCTCGAGGATATCGACGCGGTCGCCATGAGCATGTTCCTCCGTATTAAGGAGCATCGACCGGAGGACATTCGGCCGGCCCGGCGGGTCACGGCTCCCCGCTCCGTAGCCGACCGCCCGGATAGCTGCGGCGCCGAGGTCTTCGGGCCGGATTGTCGAGAACTCGGCGAGGAGGGCTGCCCCCGTCGGGGTGCAGAGTTCCCGCTCTTCGTCGCCGGGGACGGTTTTAAGATCCGATGCTGCAAGGATCGCCACGGTCGCCGGGGCCGGGATGGGGAAGGTGCCGTGGGCACCGACCGCAAACCCTCTCCCGAGGGCGACCGGGCGGACGGCGACCCCATCGACGCCGAGGGAGTGAAGGGCGGTGCAGGCCCCCACCACGTCGGCGACGGCGTCGTCCGCACCCACCTCGTGGAAATGAGCTCCCGCCCCGTGGATGCTCTCCTCGGCCCGGTGTATCCTGAGAAAGACCCGCCGGGCCATATCCCGTGCAGGGGCGGGTGCATCGCTCCCGGCCACCCGGTCGAGCACCTCGTCAAGTGTGCGGTGCTCGACCGGGGCATGCGCTCTCACCCGGACAGCCCGGATCCCGGAACGGTCCACCCGTTCTATTGTCGGTTCGCCGACGACGGAACGCATCGCTGCCCGAACAAGCTCTTCATCGGCCCCCAGATCGAGCAGGGAACCGATGATCATGTCGCCCGCGGCCCCGTTAAACGGGTCGAAGAGAAGTGTGTTCATGCGCCTCCAGTACATATAAATCCCGGCAATATAAGAACTAGAGGTAATGCCCGAAATATACTTGAAGGTAGATAGCGCTTATCCGGAGGATCAGGGGGCGGGCAAGGCACGGCTTGACCCTGATACCATGCTGCAGCTCAGGCTCAGCCCCGGGGATCTGGTGGCTATCGAAGGCAAACGCCGGACCGTGGCCAAGGTCTGGCGTGCCATGGTGAACGACTGGCACCAGGGCAAGGTCCGCATCGATAATTTCACCCGGCTCAACACCGGCGCCAGCATCGGGGACCGGGTGAAGATAAAGACACTGGACGAGGAGGTCGAGGCAAAGAGGGTCGTGCTTGCCCCGCCCGAAGATCTCCCCAAACAGCTTCCCATCAACTACAGCAGCGTCGTCAACAAACTGATCGACTTCCCGATCGTGAAGAACGATTCCGTGCCGATCCAGGCGGGGCTCCCGTTCATGCAGCCCCAGCTTGTCGCATTCAAGGCCGTCGTGGTCGAGCCGGAGAACGCGGTGATCATCACCAAGAATACCAAGATCGAGTTCTCCGAGAAGCCGGCCGCCGGGTTTGAAGGTGTCAAGAGGATCAGCTACGAGGATATCGGCGGCCTGAAGGGCGAGCTGCAGCGGGTCCGCGAGACGATCGAACTGCCCATGCGCCATCCGGAGATCTTCCGGAAGCTCGGTATCGAGCCGCCGAAGGGTGTCCTCCTCTACGGCCCGCCGGGGACCGGGAAGACCCTGATCGCCAAGGCAGTCGCGAGCGAGAGCGGGGCCCACTTCATATCGATCGCGGGGCCCGAGGTGATCTCGAAGTACTACGGCGAGTCTGAGCAGCGGCTCCGCGAGGTCTTTGAGGACGCCCGGCAGCATGCGCCTGCGATCATCTTCATCGACGAGCTCGACTCGATCGCACCCCGGCGTGAAGAGGTGACCGGGGAGGTCGAGCGGCGGGTGGTGGCCCAGCTCCTGACGATGATGGACGGGCTCGAGGAGCGGGGGCAGGTCGTGGTGATCGGGGCCACGAACCGGCTCGACGCCATCGACCCCGCCCTCCGCCGGCCCGGCCGGTTCGACCGGGAGATCGAGATCGGGGTCCCGCCGGAGGACGACCGGATCCAGGTGCTCCACATCCACACCCGCGGCATGCCGCTCGCACCGGACGTAGAGATCGCTTCCATCGCCCAGCAGACTCACGGGTTTGTGGGGGCAGACCTCGCCGCCCTCGCCCGTGAGGCGGCAATCAAGGCGTTGCGGCGCTACCTGCCCGAGATCGACCTCGAGGCGGAGGAGATCCCCCCGGAGATCCTGGACAAGATGGAGGTCCAGGGCAAGGACTTCCGCGAGGCCCTCCGCGACGTCGGGCCGAGCGCCATGCGGGAGATCCTCCTTGAGGTGCCCCACACTGCCTGGGGAGACGTGGGCGGCCTTGAGTCGGCGAAGCAGGATATCCGCGAGGCAGTGGAGTACCCGCTCACCCGGCGGGACCGGTTCGAGGAGCTCGGCATCGAGCCCCCGAAGGGCGTCCTCCTCTACGGTCCGCCGGGAACCGGGAAGACCCTGATCGCCAAGGCGGTCGCGAGCGAGACCGGGGCGAACTTCGTCCCCGTGAAGGGTCCCCAGCTCCTCTCCAAGTGGGTCGGCGAGAGCGAGCGGGCGGTCCGCGAGGTCTTCAAGAAGGCCCGGCAGGTGGCGCCGTCCATCATCTTCTTCGATGAACTGGACGCGCTCG
>JAEWMO010000073.1 GCA_023457135.1 Methanobacteriota archaeon
TCGTCCATTCGGAAGCGGTTCGTCGAGGAGAAGCCTTTCTCCGGCATGACTATCGGCATGGCCCTCCATGTCGAGGCAAAGAC
Source organism: Methanobacteriota archaeon (assembly GCA_023457135.1). Taxonomy (GTDB): domain Archaea; phylum Halobacteriota; class Methanomicrobia; order Methanomicrobiales; family Methanoculleaceae; genus Methanoculleus. The sequence continues at coordinate 84 of JAEWMO010000073.1, forward strand.
TGCGGTGCTGGTCGAGACCCTGGCGGCGGGCGGCGCAGAGGTGCACATCACGGGATGCAACCCCCTCTCGACCCAGGACGACGTCTCCGCGGCACTCAACACCCGCGAGGGGATTCACTCGTATGCCCGCCGGGGAGCCGGCGTCGAGGAGTACTACGGGGCCATCGACCGGGTGCTCGACGCCCGGCCGGCGATCACCATCGACGACGGGATGGACCTGATCTTCCGCATCCACACCGAGCGGCAGGAGGTGCTCGATGGGGTCATCGGCGGGTGCGAGGAGACCACGACCGGCATCCACCGGCTCCGCGCCATGGAACGGGACGGGGCGCTCAAGTTCCCGGTCATGGCCGTCAACGACACCCCGATGAAGCACTTCTTCGACAACGTCCACGGCACCGGGGAGAGCGCGCTCTCCTCGATCATGATCACCACGAACATCCTCATCGCGGGCAAGCGGTTCGTCGTCGCCGGCTACGGCTACTGCGGCAGGGGACTTGCGCAGAAGGCACGGAGCCTCGGCGCCCGCGTCATCGTGACCGAAGTGGACCCCCGGCGGGCGCTCCAGGCGCACATGGACGGGTTCGACGTCATGACGATGGACGAGGCGGCATCCCTCGGCGACATCTTCGTCACCACCACCGGTAATGCGAGCATCATAACGGAGCGGCACTTCCTGAACCTGAAGGAAGGCGCGATCCTCGCAAACGCCGGCCACTTCAACGTCGAGATCGACGTCGAGTGGCTCGCGGCGCACGCCGACTCCACCGTCCACCGCGACGGCATCGATACTTACCTCTTCGGCGGGAAGGCCGTCCACATCCTTGCCGAAGGGAGGCTCGTGAACCTTGCGACGCCGAAGGGCATGGGCCACCCCGTCGAGGTGATGGACCTGAGCTTCGCCGTCCAGGCACTCTCCGCGGAGTTCATCGCGAAGCATGGCCGCGAGCTCGCTCCGGGCGTCCATGACGTCCCGTCTTCCATCGACGAGGGGATCGCACGGCTGAAACTTGCCACACTTGGCATCACGATCGACCGGCTGACTCCCGAGCAGGAAGCATATATGAGCAGCTGGACGATCGGGACCTGATCACCTTTTTTATACGGATATCCCGGATCCGGGGATGGGTTGGGTAGCCTGGGGTCGGTATACCGCCCGGCTTCTCTGCACCCCCGGCATCGATACCGTTCGTGGACGCCGCGGCTGGGGTGCTCCGGCTCATGGCTCCCGACCGGCGACCGCACGCATCCCGGTCTGCCGATAGCGGTATCATCGCTACGGTGCCGGCACCCGTAGGGGGGATCGCCGGCATGTTTGCCACCTGCCCATGACCCGGCTCCCGGCCCTCACACGGGCGAGGAAGCCCGGCGGTATCGTATCCCTTAAATACTCTCGTTTTATATCAATATTTTTACATTAATATATAAGCAAAGTTAACTATTTTAAATACCGGGAGTTGCAATCCCTTAAGAGATGTTGTCATGAAACCATCAACTCCGGCAACTCCTGTTGCAGTAAGCCTTCTCGTCATCGCCGCTCTCCTCGCTGCAGGATGCACGACCACTGTCGAGGCCCCGGAAGAGACGACCCTGACCGTCTTTACGGCCGCATCCCTCACGGGAGCTTTCACGGATATCGGCAAGGCCTACGAGGCACAGAATAAAGGCGTCAACGTAGAGTTCGTCTTCGACGGTTCGCAGGCCCTCCGTACCCAGATTGAACAGGGAGCAAACCCCGACATCTTCGTCTCCGCAAGCACGAAGCACATGAAGGCCCTCCAGGACGGCGGGTTCATGGACAACGGCACCGTGACCCCGTTCCTCGGCAACAGCCTGGCCCTGATCGTCCCGGTCGATAACCCGGCGAACATCAGCGGTCTTGCCGACCTGAACCGGTCGGGCGTAAAACTCATCATCGGCACCAGGGATGTGCCTTTCGGGGATTATACCCGGCAGATGCTCGAGAAACTGGCTGCCGACCCTGCCTACGGCCCGGCATACCGGGACGCCGTGATGGGAAACGTCATCTCCGAGGAGACGGCGGTGAGCTCCGTGGTGCCCAAGCTGGCGCTCGGCGAGGCGGATGCGGCGATCGTCTACAGGTCCGACGTCTCAAAGGACGACCAGGAGAGAGTGACGCGGATCGAGATCCCGTCGGAGTACAACGTCATGGCCACCTATCCGCTCGGTATCCTTGCGGAATCGACGAACAGGGCCCAGGCAGAGTCATTCATAGCATTCGTCCGGGGTCCGGACGGCAGCGCCATCCTGACTGAATATGGATTCGACCCGGTTTCGGCAGAGCAGTGAGGTGATCGGGCACGATGGGTGGAAGTGGGTCGGAAGGGCGGCGCTCACCCTCATCGTCGCCGCCCTTCTCGCCCTCTTCCTCCTCTTCGTCACGCTGCCGGTCGCTTCGCTCTTCCTGCGTATATCGCCTGAGGCGTTCTTCCGCTCGCTTGCCGAACCGGTGGTGCTCGACGCCCTCTCCCTCTCCCTCGCCACCGCGACGGTGAGCACGGCGGTCGTCGTCCTATTCGGGACACCGCTTGCCCTGGTCAACGCCCGGCACGACTACCGGGGGAGAGAGATCGTCGACACCCTCACCGACCTTCCTATCGTCCTCCCGCCTGCAGTGGCGGGTATCGCCCTCCTCATGGCCTTCGGGCGCCGGGGTGTGGTCGGGCAGTACTTCGATGCCTTTGGCATCTCGATCGCCTTCACCACGGTCGCGGTGATCCTGGCCCAGATCTTTGTCGCCTCGCCGTTCTATATCCGGCAGGCGAGGGCGAGTTTCGAGGCGGTCGACCGCCTCTACGAGGATGCGGCCCGGACCCTCGGCGCAACCCCCGCGACCGTCGCTCTCCGGATCACCATTCCGCTTGCCTGGAGCGGTCTCGTCTCCGGGGCGATCCTCTCGTTCGCCCGGGCGCTCGGCGAGTTCGGGGCCACGATCATGTTCGCCGGAAACTTCCAGGGCCGGACACAGACGATGCCGCTTGCCATCTATACAACCATGCAGGGCGATCTTGACGCCGCGATCAGCCTCGCGATCATCCTCGTCGTGATATCGTTTGCGGTCATCGCTGCGGTGAAGATCGTCGCCCGGAGGAGTGTCTGATGCTCTCCGTTCATGCCGTCCGGCGCCTCCGGGACTTCGTCCTCGATATCACGCTCTCGGTCCGGCCGGGGGAGACCCTCGTCCTCATCGGGGAGAACGGGGCGGGCAAGTCCACGGTGCTGAACCTGATATCCGGCATCCTCACGCCCGACGAGGGCGAGATCACCCTCGCGGGGCGGATGCTCTTCTCGTCCGCGGAGTGTGTTGCTGTCCCTGCGGAGAACCGGAACATCGGGCACCTCTTCCAGTCCTACGCCCTCTTCCCGCACATGACCGTCGCCGAGAACGTGGCGTTCGGCCTCCGGTGCCGGAAGGTCCCCCGGCCGGAGATTGCCTTCACCGTGGGAAACCAGCTTCGCGCGATGAGCCTCGCCGACCTTGCGGACGTCAATGTTGGCAGGCTCTCGGGCGGGCAGCGGCAGCGGGTTGCCCTCGCCCGGGCGCTGGTGCTCGAGCCGGAACTCCTCCTCCTCGACGAACCGCTCGCTGCCGTCGATATGCGGGCTCAAGGGACGATGCGTGACGAACTCCGCGACCGGATACGGATCGCCGGCATCCCGTGCATCATCGTCACCCACAATCTCCGCGATGCCGTCGAGCTCGGAGACCGCCTCTGCCTCCTCGATGAGGGGAGGGTGGCGGCCATGGGAACGCCCGGAGAGGTGCTCGGCATGCGGGAGAACGGTTTCATCGCGAGCTTTGCCGGGTCGGGGCACCACAACGGCTTTATGTCTCCGGCCCCTATCACGGGTCATAGCCGGGGGCCGCTGGACTCCCGGCCCCCCGGATAACGATGGCCATGAAGATACGCGGATACGTTCTCCTCCTCGCACTGCTCGCGGCGATCTCTCTCGTGCCGGGTTCTGCCGCGGGTGGGGAGATCCCCATCAATTACTCGTTCAACACGTCGCACGCGGAGATCTACGAGAGGATGCTGGAGCAGAACGCGTCACTTGGTGAGTATTACGAGCAGGTCTGCCCCGAATTCCTGGAGGGCATGCCCCCGGAAGCGAGGGCGCGTGTCTACAACACGACAATGTTCCGGCACGAGCCTCACGACGCCGAGAGGATATTTGTACCGCCCCTGGTGACGGGCAGGGTCGCTGTCGCCACCGCACCGTCTGTCTTCTCGGTGGCCGGGGTACATGTCGTCGGCCTCGCCGGTATCGTCATCCTTGCCGTGCTCGCGGCGGCCTGGTTTATCCGCAACCGGAAGAGGTGAGCCTCAGGCCGACCGGCGCGCCGGACCGCGTGCGCAGTAGAGATACTCCTGCGCATACCCGGCATACTCCCCGAAGTGCTCCCGGGCGAACCGCCGGATCCGGTCGTACTCCGCCGGGGTGCAGCTCTTCCCGGTGAGATCGTGAAGGTATGCCTCGCCCACGATCCGGCGTATCCAGACATCGACCGGGAACGCCTCAAAGAACCCGAACGCAAAGAGCAGCACGCAGTCCGCGGCTTTCGGCCCGACGCCCCGGAACTCCATCAGCGCCTGCCGCGCCTCCTCGAAGGGGAGGGCTGCGATCCGCTCCGCCCAGTCCGGGTTCTCTGTCGCGAAGGCGGCGGCTCTCCTGACGGACTCCGTCCGGTAGCCGAGTTTGCAGTCCCAGAGGTCCGCACAGGTGACCTCCGCGAGCGCTTCCGGCTCCGGGAAGGCGTATGCCGTGCCGAACGGCCCATCTATCGGCTCTCCATAGCGCTCCGCCATCAGCGCGACCCGCCGCTTCACCGCCGGAATGTTCGTGTTCGTGGCGCAGATGTAGGAGACCAGGCACTCCCACGGCTGTTGTCTCGCGAGGCGGAGGCCGCGGCACTCCCGGATGGCGGCATCGATGACGGGATCGCGGTCGATGGACGCGAGGATGGCGCCGAGATCCTGGTCCAGCCGGAAGTAGTCGCGGACGAAGTTTGTACCCGCCCCCTCAACCGTGAGCCGGTCTGCATCCTGCCGTATCCGGACGGCCCGGCCGCAGGCGACCCCCTGCCACCACCCGTCCGCCTTCTCCCAGCGGAAGGCCTGCCCGCAGGAGAGTGTCAGGTCGAGATTAAACGGCTGATCCGGCCGGAGCGTTATCGTTTTCATGGCCGGGAACACCGGCGGGTAAAAAGGAGTTGATTATTCTGCCTTCTTCTCATCCTTCATCTGCTGGTAGATGCAGGACTGGACGTCCTGGCCGAGCTTCCCGATCGCGTCCGACCGGCAGCGTGCGCAGTGGCGCATCTGCTTGATGAACGGGGCGCACCGGTCCTGCATCTCCCGCTTCTCTGCAGGCGTGGGCGGGGTGACGCCGGCGAACTTGTACTGCGGGATGATCGGTATGACGTTGAAGGTGAACGCTCCCATCTCCCCTACCTTCTTTGCGATCTCGGGGATATGCTCGTCGTTGATCCCGGGGATGTAGACAGTGTTGATCTTGACGAACATCTTCTTTGCAACCGCCATCTCGATCCCCTTCATCTGCTGGGAGAGGAGGAGTTCAGCCGCCTCGCGGCCGTGATACTTCTTTCCTTTGTAATCGACCCAGGAGTAGATCTTCTCCCCGATCGCAGGGTCGATGGCGTTGAGCGTGACCGTGACGTTCCCGACATCGTACTTCGCGAGTTCCTCGATCGACTCCGGAAGCATGAGGCCGTTCGTGCTGATGCACATGATCAGGTTCGGGAACTCCTCGTGGACCAGCCGGAGCGCCTCGAACGTCTCGGGATTTGCCAGCGGCTCGCCGGGTCCTGCGATGCCGATCACCTTCACGTAGGGGTGCTCCTTCATGACCTTCCGGACAAGGTCGAGCGCCTCTTCCGGCGGGAGGACCCTGCTCGTCACGCCCGGCCGGCTCTCGTTCACGCAGTCGAAGTCCCGCACACAGTAATTGCACTGGATATTGCACTTCGGGGCGACGGGGAGGTGGCACCGCCCAAAAGAGTGGCACGCTTTGTCGGAGTAGCAGGGGTGTTCGCTGATCTTCCGTAACTGCTCCGGATCGTAGGGGACCTCCCTGCCCTGGACCGTTGCGGTTCGATACGATTCGTCGGCCATAATTGATGATCTATGCGCCGGAGGATATTATATACTGATGGGTACCGGTGGGCCGGGAGCTCTACCTGCCCCTCTGCTCTTCTCGCACCGGTAAAAATTGAGGGGGTCAGGCCGTCTCGCGTGTGAGGTCGGGGAGAGAGGGCCCGCTTTCGGCCTCCCGCACATCCCTCTCCTGCTCCATACCGAACCGGTCTTCCGCCGCTTTCAGGATCTTTCCAAGCATCGTGGAGTAGGAGAGGCCCGCGTACTTCGCCATCTTTGCAAGGTGCCCGTCCCAGCACCATCCGGGATTAGGGTTGACCTCCAGGAGCTTCGGGTTGCCGTGCTCGTCCAGGCGCCAGTCGAACCTGCAGTAGTCGCGGCACTCCAGGCGCTCAAAGAGGGCAAGGCAGCACCGGACAACCAGCTTCTCGGTCTCTTCGGGGAGGTCTGCCGGCCTTGAGACTATCTTCCAGTACGGTGAGTCAGGAAGCCATTTCGCCTCATACCCGCAGATCCGGGGAAGTTCCGGGGGCAGCGCGGAGTAGTCCTCCTCGGTGATGGGGAGTACCGTGCAGTATCCCGAAGGGTTCCCGATGATCCCGACACTGATATCCTTCCCCGTGAGGAACTCCTCCACGAGGAGCGAGCAGTCGTACCCGAGTGCCTTTCTGAGCGAGCCGATGACATCGGAGAGTTCTTCGATGGTGTGTGCGATGCTCCTCTGCGTGATGCCGTAGGAGGAGTCCCCGGCGTTCGGCTTGACGATCACGGGGAGTTTCATCCCGACATCGTAGGTGCGGTCGCCGGGAGTGATGAAGCAGGCGTCCGGCACCGGGATTCCCATCTCTTTTGCCACACCACGCACGAGCGACTTATCGTAGCAGAATGCAAGCGACTGCGGCCCGGACCCCGTGTACGGGAGATCGAGCATCTCGAGAAGCGCCGGCACATGGAGTTCCTTTCTCGGGTCGTTGTTGAACCCCTCGTCGCAGAGGTTGAAGACATAGTCCACCTTCCCCTTCAGCTTCCCGAGATCCTGGATCATGGTGTCGTGCTTGCAGAGGAAGGAGAACCGGTAACCAGGGAGTTCCCTGAGGGCCGCCTTCATCTGGTCGATGGTATAGAAGTCGTCGTCGTCGAAGGTGCAGGAGGGTTTCAGCGCATCGGGCTTTGCCGGGTCTCCGAGCATCACCGCGACGTGCTTTGCCCTCTCCTGGCCTTTTGCTTTCGTCGTCGACCACTCCTTCCTGACTACCGCGGTGACGATGTGGCGGCGCTCCATCATGCCGAGATCCTGGTTGCGCTGCGACTCCGTGGCGATCTCGTGGAAGGTTATGCCGGAGAAGCCCGCCTTCTCAAGGAGGTGCCGGAGCGCCTCGGGCGTATAGAGGCGTTCGGCATAGAACTGGTCGGCCACGACGCCCTTGTTGACGTCGGTGATCACCTCGCGGGATATCAGGCGCTGCCCATCGAGCGAGAGGGACCGTTCCCTGCAGACGAACATCGTCCCGTCGATCCACTCCCACGACCGTGCCTGGAAGTGCTCTTTCAAGTACTCGCCGTCGGCCACATCGAGGAGCACGCGGCCCCAGGGCTTGAGGATGCGCCGGAGTTCGGTGAGGATCCTCAGGTCTTCTTCGACCGAATCGAAGTAGCCGAAGCTGTTCCCGAGGATGAGGACGACATCATAGGCGTCGGTGCGGTAGGGCAGCCGGCGTGCGTCGCCTTCCCTGAACCTGACGGAGAGCCCTTCCCGCTTCGCTGTCGCCCGGGCCCGCTGGATCAAGTAGTGCGACTGGTCGAGGCCCTCGGCGTTGTATCCCCTGCGCACGAGTTCGAGCGTGTGCCTGCCCTGGCCGCAGCAGAGGTCGAGAACCTTCTCCTCAGGCTGAAGGCGCAGGACCCGGGCGAACCGGTCGATCTCCCGTTCGGTGATCCGCGGATCGTCAACGACGTCGCCATCGGTCTTCAGGTACAGGTGGTTAAAGATCCCTCTCCACCAGTCGGATTTAACGTGCTCCTCAAGGTTCGGGACCGGGCCGATCGTCCGCCTGTCCTGGTGTTTTCCTTTGCGCCTGCTATCGGGGGGTTCGTCCGTGCGAATATCGTCGGTCATGCTGAGCCACTCACCCTAGTCCCATCTCCGGGATGGAACCGACATCTCGCCGGACTGCAGAAGAGTTTGGTCAAGGTCTGCCATACTTGGATGATCATTCGGTAGGATAGTATCGATAAAAGCATTGTGCCATATTTCTCTCTACCGGAGTAATCTGCCGTGTTAACGGAGACATTCGTTTCCATGAAGCGTCACCACGCACCGGGGTGACCGGAGCCGGCCGGACGGCGCTCCAGTCCCATCAAATCCGGCCGGATAAGTGAGACGCACATATATATGCAGGCAGGTAGTTGTATATGTGCAGACTCTATCTGCATGGTTGAAGTATATGGATGAGAGATATTCAAGCAGGGGTCCCCGCTCGTTCCAGGACCGCCCCCGCGAGTTCCATAAGGCAGTCTGTTCCGACTGCGGCAAAGAGTGCGAAGTTCCTTTCAAGCCCACGGAGGGTCGGCCCGTCTACTGCCGCGACTGCCTCCCGAAGCACAGGAAACCCCGCTACTGAGTAGTCTGTGAATAAAATTTCCAACGTGAGTGAAATTCCAATGGAAGAGAGATATCCGAGCCGGGGTCCCCGCTCGTTCCAGGACCGCCCCCGCGAGTTCCATAAGGCAGTCTGCTCCGACTGCGGCAAAGCATGCGAAGTTCCTTTCAAGCCCACGGAAGGTAGACCCGTCTATTGCCGCGACTGCCTCCCGAAGTACAGAAAACCCAGATTCTAACCCTTTTTTAATCAAGCACTGAAGCCTTTTTCATGATGTTGTCTGCCGTAGTGAGAGCGCTGTCCTGCTCCCGGTTCAGGCGTTGCTCCATGCCTTTTCCGGGTAGTAGTCTCCGGCATCCTATACGATCAGCCGCTTTCGCATCAGCCTGATGGCGAGGACGAAGAAGATCGCGGTCGCCACCACGATCCAGGCGAGGTTGAAGAGATTGATCGGTGAGAATGCCGCAAGCGTGATCGCACGGTTGATGGTGACGACGTGCGTGAGCGGCAGCACGGCGAGCGCGAAGTACTGGATCGGTTCAGGGAGCAGGTTGAGGGGAAAGAACGTTCCCGAAAAGAGGAACATCGGGGTGATGAAGAGGAACGAAGGATAGTTCAGCGCATCGATCCCCGGCGTTATTGCCGTGAAGCACATCCCGATAGCTGCAAAGAGCAGGCCTGCCAGGCCGGAGAAGGGGATGAGGAGCAGGGATGACGGCATGGCTACGACGCCAAAGAGGAGGAGGACCGGGAGCATCAGCGTTGCGTAGATCATGCCCCGGGTGGCCCCCCAGAACATCTCTCCCGCGATGACCTCGTCGATGCCGACCGGCGTCGCGATGATGGCGTCAAACGTCTTCTGATAATACATCCGGACGAACGACGAGTAGGTGCACTCGAAGAAAGACGAGTACATCACCGATATCGAGACGAGGGCCGGTGCGATGAAGACCGGGTAGGGGATCCCGTCGATCGCCTCGACGTAGGTCCCGAGGCCGAACCCCAGGGCCAGGAGGTAGAGGACCGGTTCGACGAACGGTGGGATGAAGTTTACCTGATACGTTCTGATGAAGGCGTCCCAGTTTCTCTGCCAGACGCTTCGCACCCTGCTGCTGATCTCGACCATCCGCTCACTCCCTCAGGGTCCGGCCGGTGAGCCGCAGAAAGACGTCCTCAAGGGTCGCCGGACGGACCGTCACTGCCTCGTGCTTGCAGACCTCAAGAAGCTCCCGTGCCACGTCGTGAGGTCGATCCGTGAAGATCTGGAACGTATCCCCGGTAGTGTCGTAGTCCAGCCCGAGCCCGTCCAGGCGGGCGGCCGCCTCCGGTGTCCGGGCAACCTCGACGACGTCGCTTCCTGCATGCTCCCGGATAAGGTCTGCCGGAGGCCCTTCTACCAGGATCTTCCCGTGGTCCATGATCACCAGCCGGTCGCAGAGGCGTTCTGCCTCGTCCAGGTAATGCGTCGTGAGGACAAGGGTGTTTCCCTGCGCCTGAAGGCTCCGGAGTTTCTCCCAGATCAGGTGTCGCGCCTGAGGGTCGAGCCCGATGGTGGGTTCGTCGAGGATGAGCAGTTCTGGCGCGTTGATCAGGGCCCGGGCGATGATCAGCCGCCGCTTCATCCCGCCGGAGAGTTTGTCGATGAGTACGTCCCGCTTCTCTTCAAGCTGCATGAACGAGAGGAGTTCTTCCGCCCGCGGTTCTGCCTCCCGCTTCGGGATGCCGAAGTAGCGGGCATAGACGAGCAGGTTCCGATAGGCCGAAAAGTCCGGATCGAGGTTGCTCTCCTGCGGCACCACGCCGAGGCGGGCCTTGATCTCCCGTTGATGGGCATCCACGTCCATGCCGAAGACCTCCAGGGTGCCGCCGGATTTCGGGGAGATGCACTGGATCATCTTCATCGTCGTCGTCTTCCCCGCCCCGTTCGGGCCGAGGAATCCAAAGACCTCACCTTTCCTGACCCGGAAGGTGATGCCGTCGACCGCGGTGAGGTCCTCAAACCGTTTCTCCAGGTCGCGCGCTACGATGATATCCTCTATCGTCTCCTCCTCCTGACCGGTCAATGAGGTCGTCCCGATAGAACATCCTTTCGCCTTCCCGCCACCCCTGCTCCCGGAGGCCCCCCGTCTTCACCCGTGTGCCTGCTGTTCCCGGGTGCCGGATTGGCTCTGAAATCCGCATCTTTTTTGCCTGTACAGGGACTATAACTGTCATTCACACCTGGTGGACAGAACGTTACCATGACCCATAGTTCTCACGAGGGATACGCAGGGACGGAGAGGATCACCTGCCCGTCCGATGCAGTCTATGTCGGTTCCACGAACAATCGCGGCCGGGGGGTCTTCGCCCGCAGGGATCTCGCAGCAGGCGAACTGATCGAGGTCTGCCCGGTGATCGTGCTGGGTGGGCAGGACAACCAGGACCTCATCGATCAGACGCCTCTCTACAACTATTACTTCGCGTGGGGGGAGCACCAGGACCTGGGTGCCGTTGCGCTGGGCTGCGGGTCGCTCTACAACCACTCGTTCCACGCAAACGCGGACCATGTCTGCGACGTTGCCGGCGGCGAGATCCGTATCTACGCCTATCGTGCCATCCGGAGGGGCGAGGAGATCACCATCAACTACGGCGGCCGGCCCGACTGTCCCGACCCCGTCTGGTTCAATGTGACGGACGAAGAGGGCAGATGCTCTCTGCCCTGAACGTCCGGGCACGGTATCCGTCGGCATCGCGAACGGCCGGCAGTGATGGTGCCCCGGCACCGGCGGGCAACTATGGGGGGGCTGCCGGGATCTCCAGTGGAAACCGGGGGGTTTACGGGTTCCTCCTGTAATCATCGAGAATCTCTATAGTTCTCCTATCCCCTGCCGCTTCTTATGGCAGTCGCGCTGGCAGTGCGGGCCGCTCAGAAATCCCCGCTGGTTTCGAGAGACTGGCGGGGCTTCCGGGCAATCTTCGCAGTTTCCGGCAGGGATCGGGGCGCGAGGAGGGATGGGAGCGGTGGTTCCGGTTTGACCCCGCCGTGCCGCCCCGGACCGCCTGATCGGACCTGCAACAGGTCGCCTACCGTTTGATGACCAGCTGCACCTGCTCGGTCCGCACGAAGCCCCCTCCGCTCGCTGTCACCGTGGCGTCCACGGTTGCCGTGGAGACGAGGGGGGGCAGGGAGGGGGCTACGATCTCATACCTGAGCGGGGGGTAGGGCGGTGAGACCGTGGCAAGGTCGCGGCTGTCACGATATGCCCCCCCGAGTGCCGTAGCGGTGACCGCGATCTGCACGGGTGCGGCAAACCCGTTTTCGGGGTGCACCGTGAGTGTAAACCTGACCGTATCGCCGGAACGGGCCGTGGCGGCCGTGGGCGTCACGCTGATGAAGAATGAGCGCGGACCGCCCGGCACCGGTGTTCCGGTCGCGACCGGTGTTCCCGGCGCTCCGTGCCGCGCCGGTGCAGGAGCAGTCGCTGGCAACGGCTGTTCGTGTGGTCCAGCCCCGTCCATGAGAAAACTGTAGACGACGACGGTGCCGGTGAGTACGACGCAGATGAGGACTGCGATCAGTATGGCGGGGTATTCTCGTGCCATGGTGCCGGTACCCCGGGGTGCCGGGGGAGGATACGCTTGAGACCGTTGCCGGCATATTTATGCGTTATCCCCGGCCGATCGGGAGGTTGCAGATTGGTCCCGGGCCGCCTGGCAGGCAGGGCTTCAGCTGCTTATGCAAACCGGGGTGCGCTATCTCTGCCTGAAAAAGTGTGAGGTCTTCTCAGTCGGTGGCGACCATGACCTCGGTTGATTTGACCACGGCATAGACCTTCTTGCCGACAGCAAGCCCGAGGTTCTCCACGGACGTCTTCGTGATGACCGCGATGAGCTCGCCGCCGCCGTCCAGCGTGATGACGATTTCAGCGGTGACCACGCCTACATTGATGGCCTTTACTTTTCCGGGAAGCTGATTCCTTGCACTTAACTTCATGATGCACCGCGATGCTGATCCGGCTATCCAGATAATATAGGTTTTGATAGCCGGCCCGGATCGTTGCTGGTGGGCGGTCCGGGACGAAGGAGAATGGCCGGTGGGGAGAATCCGCCGCCCGCTGCTTCTTTGTCACACGATTGCAAGACCAACTGGCCGGCATGCACCGGGTCAGGGTGCCGCATCGGCCCGGCGCATGAACTCCCGCACGGTGGCCAGGTATGCATCGGTCTCTTCGAGGTGGTGCCCGTGCGAGGCGTCCTCAAAGACCACCAGTTCCGATCCCGGTACCAGGCCCTGGAAGTATCCCATAGACGCAGGCGATGCCTCGTCATACTCCCCGCAGGTGAAGAGCACCGGGACAGAGATCTCGTCCAGACGGTCGGTGACGTTGAATGTCCGGAGGGTGCCCGTGCAGGTGAACTCGCTCGGCCCCCACATGTGGAGGTAGACCGGCAGCGCCATCCGCTCAAAGGCCCTGTTCATGCAGTCCGGCCAGGGGTCCAGCCGGCAGACGTGCCGGGCGTAATACGCCCCCATGGCTTCCTGATATTCCGGGGAGTCGAAGTTCCCGGTCGACTCCGCTTCACGGACGGCCTCCTGCATCTCTTCGGGGAACGCGGCGAGATTCGCCCGCTGGTCGGCAGCCCACCGGTTTGCGTCCAGCAGCGGTGCAGAGAGGATCAGGCTCTCCACGCCCTCAGGGTCTGCAGAGAGCATGTATGCGGTTGCAAGCGCCCCACCCCAGGACTGGCCGAGGAGGTGCACCCGACGGAGTCCGAGCGCGTCCCGGACCTCGCCGACCTCCGTGGCATACCGCTCCACCGTCCAGAGAGCGGGGTCGTCCGGCTGGTCGGAGTTGCCGCAGCCGAGCTGGTCGTAGAAGATGACTGGCCTCTCGTCCGCGAGAGCCTCGAGCGGCTCGAGGTAATCGTGCGGCACCCCGGGCCCTCCGTGGAGGGCCAGGAGAGGCGTTCCGGCGCTCTCCACGCCGACGGCCCGGAACCAGATCCGGCCGCCGGTGACGTTGATGTAGCCTTCGCGGACGTTATCCCCGGATGCTGTTGCACAGATGCGTGGTGTTGTGTCTGTTCCGTCTGTCATGATGCAGAGCGCAATCAGCACCGCTGCAACCGTGAGAAAGAGTAGTATCATAAGATATCTCCGGAACCTGTTGCCTGCCATGATGGAGTCCTGAAATGTATCGCCGGGAGAGGTTCTCGACCACCTCTACCTTTATATGGCCTGCAGAGCGTTTGCCCGGGCACGTCTAGAAGATTCCGAAATGAAATGAGAAGCAGTATCCCAAATGAGTTTTAGAGCCTTCAACGCCGGCCGTATCAAGGGGTTCATGTGACCGTGGCAGGGCAACTCGAAAGTCCACATGTCTATCAGCGGGGAATCATCGCTGCCGCTATGAAGACCGGATGTTTTCGGCTTATTCTCCATTCACAGCCACGGTTGAATCCGGCAACTTTAATCCTCCGGATGATCTTCATTCAGGTGTGAGCGTGTCAAAACTCCTGCGTATCGCAATAGTCCTGTTCTGTGTAATCCTGACCGTCCCTGCTGTGAGTGCCGGCAACCTCACCATTACGGAGCCGTCCGTTAACGAGAGCACGTTCGCCGAGATGCGGGATTTTTATGTCTATGGCGTCTTTCCTGAACCCCTGGCGCATCCCGGCAATCTCCGCGTCGTCCTCAAAGACGAGAGCGGCGCGGTTGTCCGTACAGTGATGAGCAGCGTCAACGAGACCGGCGTAACGCCGGAGACTTCGGTAGACATGAGCCTCGTTCCAAGCAAGTGGGGAGGTATTCTCGCTCCCGATGTCGTCACCGAGCCCGGAGGGATCGTGAACGGCAGCAACAAGGTGCTGGTGACCGATTCCTACTACCTCGCTCTGGTACAGGGCGGGGTCACCCGGGGGATGGGGAGTTACACCGACGTCAGCGGCGGGACGCTCGCGCCGATCACGCGGGACCTGACCGCCGGGACCTACACGCTGATCGTCGAGGGGCTGGACGGGGATCTTGCCGGTGAGAGGGTGGAGAGAGCGATCGCCTTCGGCACGACCCACGCGTCGCTTGGGACGTTCCGTCCCGACGCGAACAAACAAAACGTTATCGACTGGGCAGGGGAGCAGACGCCGCCGCTGCGAGTCTACCTCGACTGGCTTCCGGGATACTTCCGGTCAGGCGAGGCCGGGTATGAGATCCCGGACCGGTGGCAGGCGAATAACGCCATCGAGGTGGCAAACGACCTCGCGGGAACGACGGTCGATACCGTTGCCGCCGCACGAAACGACTGCCTCATCTACAACATCGGCAACACCAGCGCGACCCTGCAGGTCGAACTCGCCGCCATCCTCCGGAACGGTCTTGAGAACTCCAGCACTACGACGTTCACCCACTACGATATCGGGGAACCGTCGATGGGATGGGCGGACCCGGCGACCGGTGCGGCTGAATCGATGACCGGGAGGCCGGTGGCCTATCCCGCCGGCACCCGGGTCGTCTACACCCGTGCGGAGATCACGGACGAGCCGGTGCGTGAGAATTACTTCAACACGGTGATGAACGACAGCAGGAAGACTGTCGATACAACGCCGATGCACGTAACGATCACGCAGGGGGAGAATCTGACGTTCTACGGCGTGACCAGGCCGATTGCAACGACGCTGACCGGTACCGGGAGCGCCTGCCGCTATATCCCCGAAGACCAGATCGCGACATACATCTACGAGAACGAGACCCTGGGGCGGTTCACATTCACCGGCTGCCTGATGCGCGAGTTCGAAGGCGGGTACATCGGGAGCGCCAACTACGAGTTCGGGCATGCGTTTGCCGATACTGCGGCGATGCCGGCGGGAACGTGGCTGCTCGCGGTGAGCGCCTACAACACAACCGGAGCCCTCGTGGAGAAGACGAACCGGACGATCGAGCTCGAAGTAGTCACCCCGTCGCGGGCAACGACCCTGCCTGCCGGAACCGTCATTGCAGCCGCAGCGCCTGCACCGGCGCCTGCGGCAGCCCGGGCACCCGGATCTGGTTTCGTCCCGGCGCTCGCGGTGCTTCTGGCAGTGGCTGTGCTCCGGCGCGGGTGAGAGTATCCGGCGAGATTGCTCCACTTCTTTCAATTTTCTCACCTCCCGGCTCCGCAGGAGTCCCAGAATCCCTTTGGAATCTCCACGAAATGAGAAAGTCCATATGGAGCCGCAACACAATTCCGATACAGGAACGACCACATGCCCGAGCCTGATCTCTCTCTTGAAACAACCGTCGGTCCGCTTACGCTCAAAAACCCGTTTCTGCTGGCATCCGGTCCTCCGACCGCTTCGGGCAAGCAGATCCGGCACGCCTTCCGGCTTGGCTGGTCTGGTGCGGTCACGAAGACCATCACCCCGGATACGATGGAGATTCAGGATGTCTCGCCCCGCTTTGTGGCCTGGAAGGATGAGAGTACCGGACTCCTCGGATTCGAGAACATCGAACTCTTGAGCAAGAGGGATGTGTCCTGCTGGACCGCCGAGATCGCCGCGATAAAGAAGGACTGCCCGGACCGGATCCTCGTTGCGAGCATCATGGCCTCTGCCGACCTGCAGGAGTGGCAGGAACTCGCCCGGACCATGCAGAACGCAGGGGCCGACGCGATCGAGCTGAACGTCTCCTGCCCTCACGGGATGCCGGAGCGGGGGGTAGGTGCGGCCATCGGGCAGCACCCCGACCTGGTTTGCGAGGTGACCGGTGCGGTCCGAAAGGTTGCCGCGGTTCCCCTGATCGTCAAGCTCACCCCCAACGTGACGGATATCCTGCCGGCTGCAGAGGCTGCGGTGGACGGCGGGGCCGATGTCCTCTCGGCCATCAACACGGTCCAGTGCCTGATGGGCATCGATCTCGATACGCTCGAACCCCACCCCTCGGTCGCCGGGGCGAGCACCTACGGGGGATATTCGGGACCTGCGGTAAAGCCCATCGGCCTTCGGATAATCTCTCAGATCGCCCGGGAACTCCCTGTCCCGCTCATGGGGATCGGGGGCATCTCCCGCTGGCAGGACGCCGCCGAGTATATCGCGGCCGGGGCGTCGGCGGTCCAGGTCTGCACGGCGGTCATGTGGGAGGGAGCGGGCATCATCCGCGGGATGAATGCCGGCCTGTCGGGATACCTGGCAGAAAAGGGTTTCATGAGTGTCGGGGCGCTCCGGGGCCGGGCCCTCCCTCGCATCGGAACCCACGAATCCCTCTCCCGCGACATTTACCGCTTCGCGGTGAGGGCGTTCCCGGAACGCTGCACATCCTGCGGTACCTGCGTGACGGCCTGCCGCGACGGGGGATACCGCGCCATCTCGATCACAGGCCGGCAGGTCACGATCGATGCGAACCTCTGCGACGGATGCAGCCTCTGCTCCTATGTCTGTCCGGAAGGCGTGATCGTCATGCAGCCCGGCTCGTGAACGGGGAGATGCCGCGGCGGGGCCGCCGTGCACCGGCCTCCGAATCCCTTATCCGGCGATAAAGCGTTGAACAGCGTGGAGTAACCAGATATGAGACTGCTGGAATCCACCACGGTAGAGGGGATCGAACCGGTCCTCTCCGTTGCCTGTCCCGTCGTGCGCCTCCCGATCGAGTGCGCCGGCCTGATCGGAGCGTCCGTGAGCATCTACGAGACCGATCACCGGAGGAGGGCACTCCTCATCGTGCAGGATGACGATGCTGCGCAGCCTGGCAACGTCGGTGTGCAGGTTTGCAGTGATGAGCGACTCCGGACGCTTGAGATGCGCATCAAAGCCCTGGAAGATTGGGTGGGAAATCAAAAAAACGAGATAAATGGCGATGGGCCTGGCCGGATTCGAACCGGCGATCTTCGCCGTGTAAGGGCGACGTCATGACCAGCTAGACCACAAGCCCGCGGGTGCCTTACAGTGTTTCGCACCGTGAGGGATAAACGTTGTTGCTTGCCGGAGACCCCGGGTACGCCGGACTTCTCAAAAAGGGGCTTTTGATCTGCACGGTGAAACTCCGGCCGGGCACCCGGCACCCTCTGCCGGCAAAATCCATGGCTCGTGGCTCCCGAAAGTGCCTCGCCGATTGTCCTGACGCTTTGCTCTCTGCCGGTTCTATCGCTCTTGCGGGGCACTCCGGCCCGGCCGAAAAAGAGGGTGTTGGTTCAGATGAACCCGAAGGACTTGAGCGTCACGTCGGGGTTGACGGCTCCTACGTGGTAGACCTTGCCCTCGGAGAGCTCGTTGATGACGACCTCGGCCGGGGAGAAGAGCGAGGTGTCGATCTGGTAGAAGTCGAAATTGGCTTCCTTGAAGATATCGTAGAACGGTTTTCCGTACCCCTTGGACTTGTTGCTCGGGATCTTCTCAAGGTAGTCCTTGATCTCCGGGGCGTTCATCGTCAGCATGATGCTGCCGTGGTAGATGGTGGCGTCGTTGGTGCTGCCCATCGCCTTCGTGCCGTCCTTCTTGACGGGGGCGATCGGGGCGTGGCCGATGCCGGCGGTGATCTTTTTAGTGTCAAAGCCGAGTTCGTTCAGCTTGTAGACCGCGGTCTCGACGCAGCGGCCGGCGACCTGGATCGAGCCGACGAGCGAGGCCGTCGGAGCGACGACCGCACAGGTGTTTGCGACGTCCACGTTGCAGGCCTCGGCGATCTTCTCCATCACGGCGGCGTTCGGGAGGTGGTCGCTCTCAAGGCAGATGACCGCGTAGTCGAACTCGTCCTCGTAGTCAATGACCTCGTAGGTGTGCTTGGGCTTCAAGGAGAGCGCACGTGCCGGCCCGCTCCCCATCGCGAAGTACTTGTTGACGTTGATCGTCCAGCCTGCCTTCTGGGCGCCGAGACACGCGATGGACGGGAAGTCGGTGCTGACCTCGATGAACGGGATCGGGATGTCCTTGATCCGGCCCATCGTGATATCGACTTCAGCGAGACCGCCCATGCAGATCTCGGTGAACCGCTTTCCTGCCAGATACCCGCCGGTGGTGCTGACGCCGCAATCTACGATGCGTGCGCCGTTGTCGAGCTCGTGCGGGACGGCATGAAACTCCTCGGCATATTCGAAGAGCTCCTCAAAAATATCCAGTGCCAGTTCGTTCACGCTGAGCATGTGGAAAACCTCATCAGAATACAAGCGGTGGCAGAACAGATAAGGATTATGAAAGAGGTGTCTGCTCCTGCCGCAGGTACTCCAGTACGCGTCCGGGATCGTAGCGCAGGCTGATCAGCCGGGTCCTCCCCCTCCCCTGCCGGTAGTGGAGGTTTAAGAGCCGCATTGCGTCGAATTTCCGGATTATCTCGTAATATTTGGTGTAACTGACGCCCACCCCTTCTTTGACGAAACGGTAGACGTCGCCGGCATTCATCTCCTGGTCGTCGCGGGCCGACATCTCCGCGATCCTGCCGAGCACCTCTTTCTCCTCGCCCTTAAGCGTCCGGAGGGAGAACGCAAGGTGCAGATACCGGGAGATCTCGTAGGCCCTGCAGATATCCTCCCGCTCCACGGTGCGGTGTGCCGCTTTCTCGGCGTTCAGCGTCGCCCGCTTGACGAGATCGATCCCTACGCGGAGATCGCCGTTCTTCATCGTCTGCTCCACCACGAGATCGAGCATATCGGGGCGGAGGACGTTCGGGTAAAGGCCCTGCAGGACCCGCTCCCCCAGGATGCCGTGGACCTCCTCCTCCGAGTAGGGGGGGAAGTAGATCTCCGTGGGCCGGAAGACCGATGCCACCCGCGCGTCCACCTCGCTCTGCAGGTGGATGGACATATCGCTGACGATGGCGATCACGCCAATCCGGACGCCGGGATAGACCTCATGGGACCGGAGCAGGGGGTAGAGAACATGGTTGATCTCGTTCTCGTAGAGCAGGTAGTTGGCATCGTCGAGGGCCACCAGAAGCACCTGCTCCTCCCGCAGGAGGACCCGGGCAATGGCGTCAAAGACCTGCTTGAACGATGTGCCCGATGCCGGTGGCGGATGGCCGGTGACCCGCCGGTAGATCTGGGAGAAGATGGCGAACTTGGTGTTGTCGATCTGGCAGTTGATGTAGACCGGGATCAGCTTCTTCGTGGTCTCCTCGATCTCGGAGAAGACCTTCTTGACGCTTGTCGTCTTCCCGGTTCCGGGGAGCCCCCGGCAGATGGTGTTCTGGGGGCGGACGCCCCGCAGGCCCGGTTTGACCTGGAACGCGAGCTCCCGGATCTGGGCGTCACGGTGATTGAACTGCTCGGGGACGTAATCGATCTCAAAGACCTCGGGGTCCCGAAACAGCGTCTCGTCCCACATGAGCAGGCTCTTCTTCATTATATTTTCCTCAGTGCTTTGTAGTATAAATAACCTCCAGGTTGTAATTTCCTCATCGAATGGATTTACTGTAACCTAAGGCTGTTCCATGCATTTCTTGCAGAGTGTTTTGCTCATGAACAACTGAGAGAGCTTTGCCTGCGATTTCGTCACACCTGCTCCGCAGATTTCGCAGACATCCTCTGCCGGGGCTGCGGGGGGCTTTGCTGCGGCCTGCTCCTGGTGCGCCGGCGCCTGCATGGGTGGTGCCTGCTTCGGCTGTTCCGGTTCTGCCGGTGTTGCAGGCGGTTCGGGGATCCGGGGCTGTTCCGGTGCCGGTGGCACTGCCGCTTTGATGATCTCGACTGGAGGGCAGGCTCTCTCTTCCTCCCGGGGTGCCGGAGTCTCTTCCGATGCTGCCGGAGTTGGCGGTGTCTCCGGGACGAGGGTTTTCTCCTCCTCCACCGGCATCGCTGCAGGTTTCTCCTGCTCTGCAGGCTTTGCCTTCAGGACGCGCCGGCGGTATGCATCCACCCGCTCGGCGGTTGCCGGATCGCCGCGCCCGAGCCGGGCAAGCACCCCGTCGAGAAACGTGATGAGTTCGTCCACATCCTCGTGAGTCTCTACATCACCCTCAACCTCGAGACGGAGGTTCTCGTAGTTCTGGAGGTTGATGGTGATCCCGATGGTGACTTCCCTTTTTCCGGACATATATGCTAATAAATATTGTATTCCATTATATACAATTCCACCGGCGACCCGCATAACCCTGTGATCCGGTCCGTCGGGCCCCGCGTATCCGTCCGCTGCTATCCGCACCGGACCCTGCCCCGGATAGGGGGCCCCCGGATGAGGTGGACCGCTCTCGATGTTCCAGGCATTCTTCTGTCGCGGTCATCCGGAATGCAGGCCCGGCCTCTGCCTGCTGTGATCGGGAGGCCCGAAATCCAGTTTTATGTGTGTTATGTCGATGTCTCAACCCATTGTTTTTTATATTCCCGTTGTTATATTCGGCTGTATTCCGTTCATGCCATATTGTCCTGCATACCGTAGGGATACCTGAATATGGCGAATAGACAGTATTTGCCGGAGGATGTGATGATGACCTGTCTGTCCCGGACACCTGCGAACCTGACCGCACTCATCTTCGTTGCAGTCCTCAGCCTGCTGCTCTTCCCGGGTGCTGCTGCAGCCACGGCGACGACGGTCGTTGTGGCGGCGAACGACAGCAATGCCGCGTCGAAAGCCGGGGCGAACTACACCTGTGATGGTTTTGATGACCAGGCGGAGATCCAGGCGGCGCTCGCCACCCTGCCGCAAGGCGGTACGGTCGTCCTCTCGGAGGGTACGTTCAACTGTAGCGGTGCGATCATCCCGGCTGGAGGTACGACGCTCCTTGGCCGGGGTCCGGAGGAGACGGTCCTCTCCTTCAGCCAGAACGGGATGCTCAACGTCTCGGCGGAGTACGTTAACCTGGACAGGTTCTCTGTTGACGGGGCCGGCTATACCAACACGAGCACGAACACGACGCTCGACCTCACCCAGTGGCTGGGTGTGATCACCGTCTATGCGAGCCACACGAAGGTTCATAACGTCACAGGCACCGCCGACGCAAGCATCCAGGCGGTCTTCCTTGTGCTGCACAACCCGAATGTCTATGCGCCCATTCTCGAAGACGTCGAGTTTGCTGGCTGCAGGGCGGTTAACCCGGGCACCTACGGGTTCCTCCACAACGCCTGGGGATCGGAGAACACGACCCTCCGCGGCATCCGCTACGCGAACTGCACCGCGATCAACTGCGGCAGGGATGCCGCGTTCAACTCCTGGGTGACGGGGTTCGACTTTGCAGAGCTCAACGACATCGAGGGTCTTCGGGTGACGGACTGCCTTGCAGAGGGGAACCTGGAATCCGGGTTCCACTTCGAGTGGGACGCCGAGAAACGGGACTGTGTCTTTATCAACTGTTCGAGCCGGAACAATGGGGGCAAGTCATCTCCTGCAGACTACCTTGTGGGAGATCCTGACTTCTTTGGAGCCGGATTTTACCTCCCGGGCGGGCAGGTCTCACTGGTGAACTGCCATGCCGAAGGAAACCGGGCGTTCGGGTTCTTCATGAGCAACCCTGCGGGGATGCTCCTGTATAACTGTACCGAGAGCAGCACCGGGCGTATCCTGTCGACCGGGGGTGTCTCGATAAAACCCATCGCCTACTGCATCCTCCAGTCGGAGCCGGCCCTGAGCAAGCCGTCGATCGTGATGGATCACTGCACGACTCTGAACGCGAACGGCTGGGGCCTCTTCGTCTGCGGCGCGGAGAACATGCTCATCAGTAACTTCACCATGACCAATCCAACAGGCATCGGAGGTAGAGGGGCGTTGCTTGGGTGCCCCCGGGGTGAGCTCCCGCTGAATTCAACGATCAAGGTGGGCGTCTCAAACTCGACGATCGACCTCACGGCATCGGGCGGTCGGCTGGAAACTGTCCTGTACATTGTAGAGAACCGGAACGTCACGTACTCCGGGCAGATCGTATCGGATGCCGTTCACCCGGTTCTGGTCGAGGGTTCAAGATCGGGCGATGTGGACCTGGGAGGCCTTGCAACGCTGCCGGCCAGCGCAACCACCCCGGCCGCATGAAGTACTGTGTCCGTGGAGCGGAGTTACTGAATCGGCAGATATTCACGGATCTGATGCTCCGGACATCCCGATTGCACTGGATGGTTCGGATCGGCTGACGTTTGGCGCGAGGGGGCAGACTAAACTCTTAAATGGTACCTCCGCGTCATAGGGGGTATATGCCGGAAAGAAGATGCTGCCACTCCATGTTCGGAGACCCCGGCCGTCTGGCCCGCCGGGGGAGGCAGGTTCTCCTCACCACCGGCACACCGGGAGATGCGGCGTTGCACGGTAGCGTGGCGCCGCCGGAAGAATAACAGGCAGGTCGTAATTCCATGTCCGCGAGACCACACCCGAAGGCCGGAGGCAGACGCGCCCTCATCGCTATTGCAGTCGTAATCACAGTGATCGCTGTCATTGCGCTATTTATGCACTTTTATCCGCCGGGTCCGGTATCCCCGCCTCCTCCTCCCCCGCCGATCACGCCGATTCCCACAACGCCGGCGGTGCCCCCTGAGATCCCCGGACCAACGGTCGTCGTTGCGGCAAGCGGCAGCAGCGCGGCCGACAAACGGGGAGCTGCCTATGTCTGTGATGGCGTCAACGATCATGTGGAGATCCAGGCGGCACTTGACTCGCTGCCATCGTCGGGCGGCACGGTCGCCCTGACGCAGGGCACGTTCAACTGTGCCGGGAGCATCTACCCCGGCACAGGCGCCATGCTTCGTGGGGAGGGGGCTGAATCCACATACCTTGAGTTCAGCAGGAACAGCCGGCTCAATGTCTCGCAGGAGTGCGTCACGCTCTACAACTTCCATGTCAGGGGTACCGGCTACCCGCGCACCGGGACCGACCGCTGGCTCGGTGTGATCACCATCTACGCGAGCCACGCGAAGGTTCTCGGTGTCGAGGGGACTGCCGATGCAACCCCTCAGGCGGTCTTCCTCCTGCTCCACGACCCGACCGTGTATGCCCCGACCCTCGAGGAGATCGAGTTCATCAACTGCAGGGCCGTGGACCCGGACACCTACGGGTTCCTCCACAACGCCTGGGGTGAGGAGAACAAGGTGATCCGGAACGTCCGCTACGCAAACTGCGCCGCGATCAATTGCGGCAGGGACGCCGCGTTCAATCCCTGGGTGACCGGGTTCGACTTTGCGGAGCAGAACGATATCGAGGGCCTCCGGGTGACGAACTGTCTCGCGGAGGGCAACCTGGAGTCCGGGTTCCACTTCGAGTGGGATCCCCAGAAGCGGGATTGTGTCCTTGAACACTGCATCAGTATCAATAACGGCCAGAAAGCCTACCCGACGAAGCCTTACCTGGAGGACGATATGTCGACCCATTACTTCGGGTGCGGCTACTACGCTCCGCGGGGCGACATCACCTTTGTCGACTGTTACTCGGAAGGAAACAGCCGGTACGGGTTCTATGCGACGAACGGCGGCAAACTCTACAACTGTATCGATATGAACGTGGGTGCCGGGAAGACCGATTACCGGCTTGTTCAGCCTGCATCATTCTACGCTGCCCCCACGCGCTCGATATCGCCGTCTCTGGTGCTTGAGAACTGTGCGAGCATCGATTCGAACGGCTACGGCCTCCACATCGACTTTGCGAGCGACGTCTGGATCAAGAATTTCCGTCTGGAAAATCCCGCGGGAATCGATGGGAAGGCGACAAATCTCGGAGGATCACAGGGCGGGCCGCTGGCGAACTCGGTGATCAACATCTATGCTTCGGGTGACCGGGTTGAGACGCTGATATGGGCCCGGAACAACGAGAACGTTGAATACTCGGGCCAGGTCATCGCAAACACGGCAAAGCCGTTCGTGATCGAGGGCGATCAGACCCGTAACGTCCGGGTAAAGGATATGGAGATCGTCTCTGCAAGCCTCTCACCGTTCAACAACGGTGTAACTCTCACGAATACGGTGCCTGCCGGAGCGGTGACGTTTGAGAACGTGGCGGTCAGCAGCTCCAGGGCACAGTAGGGCCGCTGCGTATCGGCCCCCATACCCGGCTCTCCGGCCGTGAACATGACATCTCTTCCGGCAATCTGCCGGGTTTCTTTCTGATCGCCCTTCATCCGGATGGCCTGCAGCGCCGGTTGCTATCGGGGCGGTGCTGTGAGTACCCCCCCTCTTCCGGGGTGCGGCAGGGTGTGGCTGCCGCACCGGCCGGGTGGGGGGATGGGGGACCATTTAATCCCGGGACTTACATATAATCTGCGGGATAAAATTCCGTATTTCGGACAGATTCGCTCACCCTGTCCCCTGTCCTGACCCCCGGCGCAGGCCCCCCCCGCACCCGGGGTGTGCGCTAAAGTTTTATCAAATATATATATTTTTTTATTTTCATTTCTGTATCTCAAAGGCCAGAAAATTGTAAATTTAAAAGTTAATGTTGGATAATTTGGCATTCTGGATAATTATATTGATTATTTTAAATTAAAAAAGATTTTAAATCAGGGTCATCAGATAATGCAGTATCTCCCGAGAGGTGAGATAGTGCAAGATAGACGGACAACGAAGCTTCTAATCGCAGTGTTCCTGATCGTCGGGCTTGTTCCGGTTGTCAGTGCACTCGAGACGACCCCCAACACGATCGTCGCGGCAAGCGACAGCAGCGCGGCTGACAAAGCAGCGGCTGCCTACGTCTGTGATGGGGTTAATGATCATGTGGAGATTCAGGCAGCACTGAATGCCCTGCCATCGTCTGGCGGTGTTGTCCTCCTGAAAAGCGGCACATACAACTGTGCAGGGATCATTGCTCCCAAAGCAGGCTCTACTCTCATGGGGGAGGGTGCAGACAAGACTAAGCTTGTCTTCACCCGCGATGGACGGATCAACGTCGACCGCGAGTACGTGACCCTCGATGGGTTCCACATCAAGGGCAGCGGCTACAGCAGCGGCGTCAAGTGGCTCGGCGTGATGAACATCCGTGCAAGCCACGCGAAGATCCACAACATCACGGGAACCGCGGATGCGAGCATCCAGGCGGTCTACCTCCTGGTCCACGATCCGACCGTGTATGCCCCGACCCTCGAAGACGTCGAGTTCATCAACTGCAGGGCCGTGGATACCGGGACCTACGGGTTCCTCCACAACGCCTGGGGTTCGACGAACATGACCATCAAGAACGTCCGCTACGACAACTGTGCCGCGATCAACTGCGGCAAGTACGGGCAGTTCAACCCCTGGATCACCGGGTTTGACTTTGCCGAGCTCAACGACATGGATGGTCTCCGCGTGACGAACTGCCTTGCGGAAGGCACCCTGGAGTCCGGGTTCCACTTCGAGTTCGACCCGAAGGTGACGAACGCAGTCCTTGAGAACTGCGTGAGCCGGAACAACGGGCAGAAGCCCTTCCCGACCAAGGCCTACAACGTGAACGACATGTCGACCCACTACTTCGGGTGCGGCTACTACGCTCCGAACTGTGACGCGACGTTCATCAACTGCACGGCGGAAGGTAACTCCATGAACGGGTTCTACACGACGAACGGTGGTAAACTCTACAACTGCGTCGAGAAGGACACCGCCAAAGGGAGGACCGACTTCAGCTACCGGGTGCCTGCTGGCTACTACAGCGTCCCGAGCCGCTCGGTCAACCCTGCTCTGGTGATGGAGAACTGCACGAGCATCAACTCGAACAGTTTCGGCCTCCAGGTCGACCTCGCGAACAACGTGAAGATCCGGAACTTCCACCTGATCGACCCGGTCGGGTACAAGGGTAAGGGCTCCAGCCTCGGCGGCACGAACGGCCAGTTCGACAATGCCGAGGTGAGCATCTACGCGTCGGGCAACCGTGTCGAGACGCTGGTCTGGGCGAAGGAGAACATAAACACCGTCTTCTCCGGTCAGATCGTCTCCGATGCGGCAAAGCCGTTCGTAGTCGAGGGTTACAGGACCAAGAACGTCCTCGTGAAGGATATGGAGATCGTCTCCAGCACCCTTCCGGCAGGTTCCCCCGGTGTGACCGTCGTGAACACGGTTCCGGCCGGTCAGGCAACCCTCCAGAACGTGAAGGTTGTCTCCACCGGTTCGCCGGTGCCGACCCCGACGGTCCCGACCACCCCGTCGACCACCCCCACCACCCCGACACCGACCCCCACCACACCGGCTCCCTCCGGGAAGCCGGACCTTGTGGTGACCGACATCTCCTGGAACCCGGCAAACCCGGCCACCGGGAGTGCGGTGACCCTTTCGGCAACCCTCAAGAACCAGGGAGATGCCCCCACGCCTGCGGGCGCGACTCACGGGGTTATCTTCACGTTCGATGACGGTGCTGCCGGTCCGGGCGTCTGGTCGGACACTCACAAGCAGTCGATCGCTCCGGGTGCATGGATCACAGTGACCGCAACCGGCGGCTCCGCCGGTGCAACCTGGAAAGCTGTCGAAGGCACCCACACGGTGAAGGCCAACGTGGACGACGTCAACCGGATTGCCGAGAGCAACGAGGCGAACAACGTCCGCACCGAACAGATCACGGTTGCGAAGGCCGGATCGGTGCCGACTACCCCGGCGCCGACCCCCACCCCCACCACACCGGCTCCCTCCGGGAAGCCGGACCTTGTGGTGACCGACATCTCCTGGACGCCGGCAAACCCGGCTACCGGGAGTGCGGTGACCCTTTCGGCCACCATCAAGAACCAGGGATCGGCTCCCACGCCTGCGGGCATGAAGCACGGCGTCATCTTTACGTTCGATGACGGTGCCGCCGGTCCGGGCGTCTGGTCGGACACTCACACGCAGGCAATCGCCCCGGGCGCATCGGTCACGTTGACCGCCACCGGCGGTTCCGCCGGTGCGACCTGGAAGGCTGTCTCCGGCACTCACACCGTGAAGGCCAACGTGGATGACGTCAACCGGATTCCCGAGAGCGATGAGACAAACAACGTTATGAGCAAGCAGATCGTCGTCGGCGCCAAGCCGGCCCCCGTCAGGGGAGACGTCAACGGAG
Source organism: Methanobacteriota archaeon (assembly GCA_023457135.1). GTDB lineage: Archaea > Halobacteriota > Methanomicrobia > Methanomicrobiales > Methanoculleaceae > Methanoculleus. The sequence continues at coordinate 27,661 of JAEWMO010000073.1, forward strand.
ATGGCAGCGTTGACTGGGCCGACGTGACGGTCGTTGCCGAGATGGCACAGGGAAAGACCACCTCCAGCACGGCTGCCGACCTTGATGGAAACGGCACCATAGACTGGAAGGATGTCGCCCTGCTTGCCGACTTCTTCTTCGGCAGGACTTCCTCGCTCTAACGCCTGTAGCGGGGACCGGGGATAAGCCCCTCCCCACCATGCTTTTTTATTCAGTTACTTTCCTGCGCATCGGCGGCGCGATCCGCGGACGGTCTTCTCTGATAAACATTTCCTCTTCAGCCGATCATCGTCCGGGCCGATGCCGGGCAGGGCGGCCTCAAAGCATCCCTGTCGCGGGCCACGCAGCCCGGAGGGGACCGAACCGGTGGATACATCTATATAGGTGCCGCCCGATAATGGCGCCCAATGGCAGTAGCACTCCCCAAAAACTTCAGCGACGTCAGACAGCAGTTACAGGAGCCGCTCATCCGGAACTCGTTCTTCATCATGGCGTCGTCGCTCGCTGCGGCAGGGTTCGGGTTTTTCTTCTGGATGATCGCAGCACGTCTTTACTCGCAGGCGGACGTGGGTATTGCAACAGCCCTGATGTCCTCCGTGGGGCTCCTCATCCTCATCTCCCGGCTGGGCCTGGACCAGTCGGTGATACGGTTCTTCCCCCTGCGCGACAAGAACGGGGTGCTTGGAACCGCCCTCCTCGTCCCTACAGCGGTGGCGCTTGGTGCGGGTCTGCTCTTCATTGCTGCGGTCGATATCATCTCCCCGGAGCTTGCGATCGTCCGGACGATCGCGCCGCTTTATCTCCTTATTCTTGGGGCCTACTCCCTCATCTGGGTCCTTGAAGGTGCGTTTAACGCCCTGCGGAAGTCCGAGCACTACTTCACCTTAAATGTCTTTTACGGGTCGAGGATCCTCTTTCTCGTACCCCTGGTCTTCCTCGGGGCTACAGGCATCTTCGGCGCCTTCGGCCTCTCGTTCATCCTCGGCCTCTTCCTCGCCCTTGCCCTCCTTGCCCGGTGCTCCGTACGCCCGGCCCTGGGCGTCGACCGGGTCTTCCTGCGGGAAGCATGGCAGTTCTCTGCCGGTGCGTACATCGCCGGGATACTGATGTCAGCGCCGAATATGGTCATCCCGATCATGGTGCTCCACGTGCTGGGGGCCGAGAGCACCGCCAACTACTACATCACCTACGCCATCGTCTCGATACTCTTCATGATACCGTACGCGTTCACGACATCGCTCTTCGTCGAGGGGAGCCACGGCGGGGAGATGAAGAAGAGCGTGCTCAGGACGCTTGCAGGCATGTTCGCCCTGCTCATACCGGCGATCATCATGCTCTCTCTCTTCGGGGAGCAGATCCTCAACCTGATCGGCAAGGATTACGTCGAAGGCATGGCCCTGCTCAGGGTGCTTGCGCTGTCGGCCCTGTTCGTCTCGATCTGCCAGACCTTTATATCGATCGCAAAGGTTCGCAACGACATCCAGAGTCTCGTCATCCTCAGCGGTTTCGTTAGTGTCGCCCTGCTCGGGCTCGGCTACACCCTGATGCACCGGTTCGGGCTTATCGGCATGGGGTATGCGTGGTTCGCCACGTATCTTGCGGGTACGCTCCTCGTCGGTCTGATCCTGAAGAAGAAGAAGTGGGTGTAGCCGGCGTTCCGCTCCTGTTCCGGCCTCCTCCCTCTAACCCTGTTTCGGGCAATCCTGCAGTGACCGCTGGGTGTGGGGTTCCGGGGCGACCTTCCGGCATTTCACCGGTAATATATTGCGGAGCCGGAGTTGTCGTAGATTCGGTTCTGGTTCCCGACGAACAGCCCGGCATCGGTGTATGTCGCCGTCGTGACCGTGTTCTGCTGCGCCTCAAGCCGGACACTCTCCCGCACGAGGTTGTACGTACCGAAGTAGGTATAGGAGTTCGGCTCTACCAGCGATGCATTTGCCGGGAGGTAACGCTGGTGGTCCGGGTCGAACCCCAGCATGAGCCACCAGCGCATACCGTCGACATAGATCGGACGGTTGTTGCCCTCCGAGAGGAGCCACTTTGCCCCCTGGATCTCTTTGCCGTTGAAGACCGGTTTATCTCCGGTGGTCTCAAGCGCCATCGATGTCGGGTCGTCGCCCACGACCTGATAGATGAGCCCGCTGTTGAAGAGGAGGAAGACGACGAAGAATCCCGCCAGAGCCTGATATGCCGTCCCCATGAACGGGACCATCATAATGGCGCGTATCCTCTCTGCCACCGCCTCATATAGCGTTATGCCGCCGATAATTGCAAACGGCGCGAGGAAGAGCAGGGTGATGTGATAGAGCCGGCTGGTGTTGAGCGAGCTCGCAAAGAACGGGACGGCGATGCCCGCCACGTTGATGAGGAGGAAGACCAGGGAGACGGCGAGATACTCCGGCTCGATGTGCCACCGGTCGCGCTTTACGAGGGTTGCGAGCAGTCCCACGGTGATGAGTCCCTGGGTGGCGATATGGACGACCTTCGCGAGGCTGTGCAGGGCCGTCGTCGCCTGGCCGGTGAGGATCTGCATCCCCTGTGCAGGCGTTGCCGTATGAGTCTCTATGAAGAGAGTATTCCATATCCTGTCTCCGATGCCGGCGATGGTAGCGAATGCCGTGCCCTCTGCAACCGTCGAGTACCACAGGTAGGTGAGGATGGCAAAGATCAGGATGTAGGGGAGGACGAGGGTTCTGGCCTGGCGGCGGGGGACAGTCTCCTCCGGGGCGAGCGGGTCGGGCATCAGGGTGCCCGACATTCCGCGAAGCCTCTCCTGCAGGCCGGAGGGCAGGTATTGGGGGAGGATCAGCAGCAGCCATGCCGGAACGAGCGCGAAGAGGTAGATGTATGAGAGGCCGTAATGCGAGACGATCATGGCAAAGCCGAAGGTGACCATGAGAATCGCCCGGCTGCCCCGGCCCATCGACTTGTCGATCAGCACGAGGATGGTCAGCACGAGGAAGAGTTCTGCGACCTGCTGCCGGGCAAGCGAGATCATCTCCGTGTAGAACGTAAAGAATGAGACGAAGAAGAAGGCCGAGAGGAACCCGATCTTCGAGTTCGTCTGTTTCTCGACGGCCCGGTAGACGCCAAGCGGCACGAGGGCAAAGAGGAGGGGGTAGATGATCTTCAGAACCCAGACCGGATCGAGATCACAGATGAGCGAGTAGATGGGGACGAGCGCAACGACGGAGAGCATCCCGTTCGTGTTGTAGGGGATGGTCATATCCCAGACCCCCGGCACCAGCACGCTGTTGATGAGGTGAAGTTCGTGGTGGATATCGTATCCCCAGACGTACTCCGATATCAGCGAGGTATGATAGAGGAGCGCGAGCGCGATCGTGTAGACCGCGAGCGGGTAACATGACGCCGGGATGAGGCGGTCGAACCCGACGGCGAGGCCGACGACGGCGAGCAGGACGAGGAGGAGGAAGAGGAGCGTGACCATGTGATACTCGTTCCTGAGGTAGGTCCCGACGATCGCAAAGAACGGGAGGAGCAGGAGGAACGGCACTGCAGGCGGGGGGACGGAGATCTCCAATCCGACGGGGCTTGCCGCGGCATACCCCCGGTCCCTGGTGAGCGCGAGATAGAGCAGGACCTGCACGACGGCGACGATCGTGATGAAGAGGATCGCAAGTGAGAACGGGCGTGTATATCCGATCAGGGGGTAGACGATATTTGCACCGAGGCCGGTGATCATGAGGACTGCAAGGCTCAGTCCGACGGAGTAGAGCACCGTCTCGATCGCGCCGAGGTCATGGAGCCTGAGCGCCTTCAGTGTAAGAATCCCGGGCAGGAACGTGAGATAGATGAGAGCCAGGGCTTCCCGTGCGATCGGTACATGGTAGCCGACGAGGCTGAGGCAGACCACCCCGACGAAGGCCAGCTGAAGCGCCTGAAATACCCAGAAAAACTCCCTGTTGTTCCAGTCGTTCATCCTGAGCGGGTTAGATAGGTGCATGAGTGTATGATCCTCTTGTAGGTTGTCCGCTGGTTTCGCGTATGGGAACAGTCTCTGCGTGGTCGTGATCTCCGGAGCGTTCGTATGCTGTATTCGTGCACTGACTGGCAGGTCTCTCTATTAAAATCTTTTGACGAAGCGGCTGCCTCTGCAGAGCACCTCCTCCCCCCGCTCATGCGGCCGGTCGATGCCGTGCTTCCGTCCTCATCGATGGGAGGATAAAATTCCCCTTGCCAACGTAACGCCCGGCTCATTGCTCCTCTCCGGCAGCCGGAGCCGTATCACGGAGGACCTCGCCCTGGCGTGGCTCACCTGTTCCCCCGGCAGGCGCCAGTTCGTTGTAGACGGCAAGGAGGGACCGTGCGATCGTGGACCATGCCATATCCGTCTTGAGCTTCGTGTAGCCCTGCTCTCCCATGCGCCGGCACGCCGCGGGATCCTTCAGCAGGCTCACGAGTGCAGAGGCCAGTGCTGCCGGGTCCCGCGGGGGCACGACATACCCGGTCCTCCCATCGTCGACGACCTCCGGCAGGCCCCCGACACGTGTGGCCACGACCGGTCTCTTAAACCCGTACGCGGTCGGTATGACACCGCTCTGGGACGCTTCGATGTACGGGAGCGCCACGACGCTCGCCTGCTGGAAGAGCCGTGCGCCTTCTTCGTAGGGTATCCTGTAGTTGTGGACCTCGAATGCATCCCGGCCCGCCATCATCGCTGCATACCTGCTGAAGTCCTCGCCCGTGCCGGCGACGACGATCCGGGCGTCCGGGATCTCGCGGGTGATGAGGGGTTCTGCCCGGATCAGGCATTCAAGCCCTTTATATCGGTGAATTCTGCCGAAGAAGAGGATCCGGTGTCCCTCGGGCTCCAGGCCCTCCACTTCGAACTTCGTAAACGGCGTCACCTCATGCTCGCCTATGGGGATGACATGCACCTTACGGTCGGGAACACGATAGTTCTGCACCAGGATCTCTTTGAGCGCTCGTCCGTGCACGAAGATGCGGTCGGGAAAAACCCTTGATGTGAGCAGCGTAAGCCGGTAGAGCAGGGAGCCGACGTCCAGGAGGCGGTCTTCGCCGGGATGCGGCTCGATGTCGTGGAACGTCGCCACCAGGGGGTATCTCCGGAGCAGGGGGAGGAGCGGGCAGAGCATGGGGTTGTTCACCTGGAAGTGAACGACGTCGGGCTTGAAGTCACGGACTGCCGCCACGATCTCGCGGAGCATCGAGTAGCGTGACGTACCGGAGTAGCGGAAGATATTGACCTTCACCGCCGGGTCGATACTCTCCAGGTACTCCTCCGACCGGTAGTCCGGCAGCAGCAGCATAACCTCGGCGTGCCGGGCGAGTTCGTTTGCCATCTGGATGGTGTAGTCGTAGAACCAGAATGTCAGGCATGCCACCCGCATAGGGGCACTCTCTGTGAGGATGCTCTATATAGAAGTTGCGCCGGGGAGCGCCGTTGGCCCGCAGGGTCGCGGGTAGATGGTGCCCGGGCACGAGGGGGTTTTCCGGGGCTGCGATTCTTTCCCGGGTGCTGCCTCCCGGGCCCCTGTTGTATCCTGTTCCTGCCACTCCGGGTTCTGCCGTTCTGAAAGATGCCCTCCCAGCTTTGGGCGGGCGAGCGGCAGCAGGAGCCGGGGTCTTAGAACCGTACCGGCGCACGGGACCGAACTCCCGTCACCCCGTTATGACGGACGTTTGGAATGGGCTGTTCCCGGCGTCCGTTGGCGAAAGGCGCGAATATTTATAGTTTCTGATTTTAATTTTACTAATCATATAATATGTTTTTGCGTTCACTGAAATCCTGTTTGCAGCGCCTTTATCTGAACTGATTGGCTGTTATCCAATTATATCTTAAAATAAATATAAATATTAATTTTATTTTTTGAAAAAAATATTTATACTGCGGCCGAAAGACGGTAGTAATACCTCACAGAGAGGCTGAATGGCATGACAGAAAGGCGAAATATTCTTAGACTGGCTGCAGTGCTCCTGGTATGCTGCCTCATCCCGGCATTCTCTCCGGTAAGTGCGGCCGAGTCTGCAACAGGGGCCACGCTCACCGTGGCCGCAAGCGATAGCACCGACCTGTCGAAGAACCAGGCAGACTATGTCTGTGACGGCGTCGACGACCACGTGGAGATCCAGCAGGCGCTCGCCGCTCTGCCGGAAGGCGGTAAGGTCGTCCTCTCGGAAGGTACGTTCAACTGTGCGGGCATCCTCGTCCCGGCGGGCGGCACGACGCTCTCCGGCCAGGGTCCGGATGCGACGAACCTCGTCTTCACCCGTGACGGTCGCATCAACGTCGACCGTGAGAACGTGACTCTCGATGGGTTCAGCGTCAAGGGCAGCGGCTACAGCAGCGGCGTCAAGTGGCTCGGCGTGGTGACCGTCCGTGCAAGCCACGCGCAGATCCACAACATCACGGGAACCGCGGATACGAGCATCCAGGCGGTCTTCCTCCTGATCCACGACCCCGCCGTGTATGCCCCGACCCTGCAGGATGTCGAGTTCGTCAACTGCAAGGCCGTGGACACCGGGACCTACGGGTTCCTCCACAACGCCTGGGGATCGTCCAACAAGACCATCAAGGACGTTCGCTACGAGAACTGCGCTGCAATCAACTGCGGCAAGTACGGGGCATTCAATCCCTGGATCACCGGGTTTGACTTTGCCGAGCTCAACGACATGGACGGCCTCCGCGTGACGAACTGCCACGCCGAAGGCAACCTGGAGTCCGGGTTCCACTTCGAGTTCGATCCGAAGGTGACGAACGCGGTCCTTGAGAACTGCACGAGCGTAAACAACGGGCAGAAACCCTTCCCGACACGGGCCTACAACCCGAACGACATGTCGACCCACTACTTCGGGTGCGGCTACTACGCCCCGAACGCCGACGTGACGTTCAACAACTGCACGGCGGAAGGCAACTCCATGAACGGGTTCTACACGACGAACGGCGGCAAGCTCTACAACTGCGTCGAGAAGGACACCGGTATCGGGAGGACCGACTTCTCCTACCGGGCGCCTGCCGGCTACTACAGCGTCCCGTCCCGTTCGGTCAACCCCGCTCTGGTGATGGAGAACTGCACGAGCATCGATGCGAACGGCTATGGTCTCCAGGTCGATTTCGCCAAAAACATCCAGATCAAGGGCTTTAACCTGGTGAACCCTGCCGGGGTCAACGGCAAAGGCACCAGCCTCGGCGGCACGAGCGGTGTGTTCGGCGATGCATCCGTCGATATTATCGCCTCGGGCGACCGGGTCGACACGCTGGTCTGGGCAAAGGGCAACCAGAACGTCGAGTACACCGGAGAGATCACCTCCGATTCCGAC